>JAYRSG010000001.1:0-3143 GCA_041920175.1 Candidatus Moraniibacteriota bacterium
CATCCGCCATTTTTGAAAGCCTGTCCTGCGAAATACCGCTTTTTGCGCGGTATTTTTTCATATTCGCGCTGATCTTTGATTTTTTGTCGGTTTCTATTTTCATAGTAGTATACTAATATACCTTGCAATGGTACCACCTTTTGCAAAATCAGACAAAAAAATTGCCTTTCTCGTATCTTCGAACCTGGGGTTAAAAGACCGAAAGATTGCGTATTTCAACCTCAATGACCCTTTCTCATGGCTCGTCGAAGACGCGTCATCCCTTGTGCCTCAAAACGCCACCCTCGAACCGGTGTTTATGCGCTTCCCAAAAGGAAAAGCAGTCTCTTGTGAGACTGCTCGTTCCGTGATGCGGGGACGACGGGACGGAATCACGAACAATTTCTCGCCGAAAGTTTTGACCGGACTCATCAATATAGGCGCACGGTTTGAAGTGATGCGGGATCGGATGGAGCGGGTGATGGCGCGGTAGAATCAAACGATGTTTGAAGCTTCTGTTCTTTGTGAAATCGATCACAAGCAAGCTCGATCAAGGTATCGATAAGTTTTTCATACGAAATGCCGCTTGCTTCCCAGAGCTTCGGGTACATACTCACCGAGGTAAAGCCGGGAATGGTGTTTATTTCGTTCACAAAAACTCTCTCGTCGTCCGCTACAAAAAAATCCACGCGAGCCATTCCTTCACAGCAGAGAACTTCAAATGCTTTTTGTGCGAGCATTTGTATTTTCTGCGAGAGGGATTTTGAAATATCAGCCGGGATGACGAGGGTCGCTCCGTTCGTATCAAGATATTTCGCTTCATACGAATAGAACGAGTGATGAGAGACGACCTCGCCACAGACGGAAACGCGTGGAGTTTCATTTCCAAGAACCGCGCACTCGATTTCTTTTCCCCGAATATATTCTTCCGCAAGAATTTTGTCGTCGTAGGAAAAGGCGGCATCGAGAGCAATTTTGAATTCTTTTTCGCTGTGAACCTTTGCAACACCAACGGAAGATCCGAGATTTGCCGGCTTTATGAAAAACGGCGCGCCAAGTTCGTGCTCCAATTTTTCGAAAGAAAAGTTTTCCTTTTCGTGTTTCTTGCAAACCAGAAATCGGGCAACGGGAATACCAGCGTCACGTAAGAGTCGCTTCGAAACATCTTTGTTCATACCAATGGCCGACCCGAGAACGCCCGCCCCCACAAAGGGAATGTTTGCCAACGTAAGAAATCCTTGCACGGTACCATCTTCTCCCAAGGAACCGTGAAGCGCGGAAAACACAATGTCGACAGTTTCCAAGAGTTTTTCACGATCGAAGCCATATTGAGCTGAAGCACTATTGGAATCGCTTTCTTTTTTGGAAGAAGAAATTTCATTCTCGAGAAATAATCGCGATTCATCAAAAGGAATCCATGTTCCATCTTTATCAATGCCGATCAAAACAGGTTCATATCGAGATGTATCAATCGCGCGAACAATGTTTCGTGCCGACTGGATGGAAACTTCGTGTTCCGTCGACTTCCCGCCAAACAAAATGGCGACGCGCGTTTTTTGATGTTTCTTCTGTTTCATGGCAATGGTTGCGAAAAATGGCACCGCTTACGATCGAATAATTTCCGACTGAAAAAACTGTTCCTGAAAATATATCGCGCTCCGAATTTCTTCGTCACTCATATCTTCGCTCAATTTCGGAACCACGACCAGCTTGTCATCGTCATCATTCAGACGGTGAATAATAGAGATGCATTTTCCCATGAAAGATTCGATTGGCTTTTCGATACCGAGAACGTACACATCCAGCTCTTCTCCATCGGGCGCTTTCGTGTCAGGAATATATCCGTAGTTCGCCTCGTAAACAAAGCTGTATTTCGGGTGCTTACTCCCGATCGGTCGGTCGATGATGACCTCGACTTCTTTTCCGAGATAGGGCTTGGCGAGTGGGAGGGATGTGGATTTCATAGGGAAAGAGTAGCACAAGATTCGAATTTAATGCCAGACAAATAAGAATCTGCTCTGACGAGTATTTGTTTTCATTTTCTGACAGAGTTCAGGAAAGGCTAATTGACGTCTCAATAGGACTGTTATATCATCCGAGGTCAAACAGTTAAAGATACTGTTTGGTCGGTTCGTTAAAAATTCGAGCAAAAACCTTAACCTACAGCAAGTTGGAGAAGAGAAATGACTGAAGATGGTCGTACCATCGAATTACCAAAATCCAGCTTGTTTGTCCTAGACTCAGCTGGTCATGAAATCCACCTTTCTACGAAGAACCTACTGGAAGTTTGTGATCAGTATGATCCTACTCTGGTCAAACTCATAACATCGGTGGCAGGAACTGAGAAATCAGCCAATGTAGCCAATCATATGAGCGTGATGCAACAGCTTGAATGGTTGGATTATGAACCAGCAAGCGATAAAGGTCACTTTCGGTTCTACCCGAAAGGAACCCTTATACACCAGCTTTTAGCAACGTGGTGTGAACAGATTGCTGTAGACACCTTCGAAGCACTGCCCATAAAGACACCCTTCCTCTACCACAGCGCTAGCTTGGCTGTTCGTGAGCACATCGGTGCATTTAGTGAGAGTGTTTATTCGGTGTCCCACAATCAAAATAAGGATGAGTTCGTCCTTCGATTCAATGACGATTTAGGGCTCTACATGGTGATGAAAGATGCCCAGATTACCGTCAATCATATGCCGGTCAGGATATACGAACAGACACCGAGTTTTCGCTATCTTCAGAGCGGTGGCCTCTCCGGCATCCAAAAGGGTCGGTATTTCTTGCTCAATGACATTCACAGCTTTTGTTCTGATTTGGAGCAAGGGTTGGCTGAATACCAGGAGATTCACAGGCTCATGGTTGATGTTGCAAAGAAGCTTGATCTTCACCCGATCATGCATTTCAAGGTCACGCAAAGTTTCTATCCCGAGGTTAAATCGAAGTTAACCGCATTGCTCAAAGATGAAGATAAGATGCTTGTTGAGACGAGTCTCCACCAAAAGCAATACTGGATCATGAAGCATATCGTGTACACCAAGCACCTACAGAGGCTATTCCACGTCCAGCTTGACCTTGAAAGTTCAGAGCGCTTTAGCCTCAGCTACAGGATGCGGGACGGCAGAAAAGGAAACTACACCATTATCCACAGTTCTTTTGGC
>JAYRSG010000002.1:0-3549 GCA_041920175.1 Candidatus Moraniibacteriota bacterium
GCGTCGGAGACCCCTGAACGCCATACTTCTAATTAAGCTCCTGATCGATACCAAAGGGCGGATAGGTTCCGGTAGAAGCCTTGAATTTTTCGGTAAGAGCGAACTTCTTGTCGGTTGCCGCGACGCACGCGGCATTCTTCGCCTCGGAAATACCAGCCGTTTTCCCGCACCCCGCGGAATCACCAAGAGCCGAAGCGGTGAAACAGGAGAGATAGCCGGGATACTTCGCTCGCTCTTCTTTCTCGATACAATACTGACGTATGTTTTCGTCAAATTCCTTCTTGTCATGCATGATGTAGCTCACATATCGCATGGAAAAATCAATGGAATTCCCGAGTTTCGCCAAAACGGGAAGTATGCCTTTTTGCGCCTGAAGTCCAAAAGGACACAGACTCATCACAAAGAGATCGACTTCGGGCTTCTCCTTTTTGATCGCCGCTTCGACAACAGGCGGTGGCGCCTTCTCTGCATTCGTCGATTGATCCATATCGTACTGTCGCAGATAATTCTTTCCATCCAGAGAAACATATGCCGTTTCAGTCTCAGATCCAATTTTGAGAATCACCCGATAAAAATCCCCTTCCCGAACAAATTCGGTAATGCTCACTTCGGCTCCAGGTATATTCTCCTTGAGGAAGGCAAGCGTCTTTTCCTGAATCTTCCCGGCGCCCGCCCGGTCGGCACCTCTCCACGAGAGCGCGGCATATCCGACACCGATAAGGACAACAGTCGCCACCAAGAGAATAACATCTCGAACGAAATGCTTCTTCCGACGTTTTCGGGACCGTCCGAAATTTTCGTTCATTTCCGTCTCAGCTCCCTCGTCATGTTTCGCTCCAACTCTTTCTCCATTCGAAGAAACCGCTTCTTTCTTCTGTACTTCTTTTTTGGGATCCAGATTCATAATTTTGTATGAAATTTTCGAACAGCTTTTGGAGTATATACCAAAAAAGAAAAGGAAGCCAATTCTGAAAACGCAACGCTCTATTTCACCTCACTTTTTACTTCTTTCGTTTCCGTTTTCGACTCTTCCGACTTCTTCCAATACGCGCCGTCTTTGGTCAAGAGGTCGCGTAGAGTGCCGCGAACCGAGTAAGTATTTTTGATTCCGTCTTTTCGGAAAGAAAATTCCTGGGGGATGGCGCCCGGATTTCCGGCATAGAACACCTGCTCCTTGCCGTTCTTTTCGCGGATGACCAGACGAATTCCCTCGTCTTTCGTGACACCGAATTTTTTAAAGTTATCTTCGTTTTTTGAAACCATCTCTCGAATTTCGAGTTTGGAAAACGCCTGAAAGAGCCCGGCCACCTTTTCTTTGTCGGCAATATCGGCGCCGATCTTCCAGTCCTCTCCGGACTTTTCAAGAACGACTTCATCCGTATCTTTTTGCTTCATTGCGATACGATCGACGGAATTCTCCGTGAAAGCCGCGAGATTCACGCTGGTATTCGCCGGCACAGTCGCCTCATTCCCTTTCCCCTTCAAAAGATCACCAAGCCACGGAACGAGAGCGACAACAATAAGCACCACGAAGATGCCGGAAGCGACCTTGAGAAATGTGTTATTCATAAGCGAGTGTTATTCTTCCTCTCCGTACGCGAAACGTTTCTTGCGATTTCTTCGATAGAGACGCAGTGCGCCGTAGAGAGCGGGAACCAAAAAAGCAAAGGCCATATTGCCGAATTTGAGGAGGTTCGGCTCGGAAGAATTCGTGAAGGAGAACTTTCGATTCGAGGCGTTTTTGGCCGTAATCGATCCCAAAGAGGACTCTTGACCAAGCCATGCGAGCGTCTCGAGTCCAAAAGAAAGGTTGGCGGGATTATTGTCGACGAATTGATCGGTAAGAAAATCCGAATCGCCGACCACGATCACGCGCGAAGATTTTCCCTCTCCCTTTTGTGAAAGAGCAACGGCTACGGTTCGTTTCCCGAGATCGGTTTGGGGGAATTTTTGATCCGGTTCGATGCTAAAGTCAGCGTCCTTTTTGCCGGCAAAAGGAGTCGTTTCAAAGAGAGGAGAGACTTCGTATCCCTTTTCTTTGAGAACCGCCTCTTCGGTTTCGATGCTACTCGGCCACGGAAGAGAGATTTCACGAATCGAGGCGGTTACCGGAGACGTCCCTTCGGTTTTTTGAGCCCGAATCCAAAGAGGATACGGCAAAATATACTGCATTTGCCCTCCCCCGAAACTCACCGATTCATTGGCGCGAAGATCATAAATCATATTCTTTCCGACCGCGACCCCCGTTTCGGTTTTGAGAAAATCCGAAAAGTCGCTCCCGTTCGCGGACGCTGTCATAATATTCGGAGAAACGGTAACCCCGTCAACCAAGAAAAATGCGTTCCCGCCTTTTGTCAGGAATTCGGAAATGGTTTTCTTTTCCTCATCGGAAAAATTTTGATCCGGTCCCGCGACAACGATCGTTTTTACGTCATCCGGAATGGTGAGTCGCTTTTTCGAGGGAGTCTTCTCTTCCCCATCCTTCTTCGGCGGGGACTTCGCATCGGTTTCGGCCGCATCATCTTCCGCCGCGATTTCTTTTATTTCAAATTGCTTTTCCCATTCGGCGGAAATTTTTCGATAATCCTCGAAACGATTTTTCTCGCCATGTCCGGAAATGAAGCCGATGATGGGTTTCTTCTCCGTCGTCAGTTTTTTCAAAAAACTCGAAAGTTGATATTCGAGATCGCGCGTATTTTGGACAAAGGGTATGGTTTCATGCTTTCCGCCAGAGGCGACAACAATACCGAGGTACCCTTCCTGAACCTGAAACTGTTCTTCCGAAACCGTATTGAATCGAACCGCCTGCACGCCGAGCGACTGCGCTTCGCTCGCTATTTTTTCGTCTCCGAGCGGATTCTTGATGGCGAACTGAATCTTTCCCGCGGCGAGTGTCCGATAGTCAGCAAGCATATCTTTGGTCTCTCGCATTGTCGGTTGAAATTCCGACGGCAAACGATCCGAAACGTACAGTGTGATGTTGATGATATCATCGGGAAGCGCCGCAAGGAGCGATTCGGTCGCCGGAGAGAGCGTATAGAGTTTTTCTTCGGTCAAATCGAGACGTCCGGGAATCCTCGAACCAACAACATTGGACGCGATCGCGATACCGAGAAGGAGAAGAATCGCCATTCGATACTGCTGATACGTTTTTCGCCTGTTTCCATACTTGATGTGAAGGGTATTGAGAAACGCCACCCCGAGAAAGACGCCGGTAAAAGAAACAAAATACCAGAGATCGCGCAAGTCGATCACGCCCCGCGAGAGCGAATTGAAGTGATTGTACGCGGAAAGTTGTTCCAGAAACGGCGCCAAGAAAAGCGGGAGGCGGGCCGTCGCGATTTCCATCCCGGAAATAATGAGGAAAAAACTGGCAACGGCGGAAACGATAAAGGCGGTCACCTGGCTCGCGACAAAACTCGACACCGCGATACCGAGGCTCCCGAGAACGGCGGCGAGGAGAACGCTCCCGATATATTGCGCGATCATGCGTCCCCAATCCATATCGCCGAAAAATCCGAAACTCCACGCGATCGGAAAAGCAAAAGC
>JAYRSG010000003.1:0-4265 GCA_041920175.1 Candidatus Moraniibacteriota bacterium
CCCTCGCCCTCATCCCGAATTTCGTCGTTTTCCATTTTAACAACCACACCTCCCCATCCTCGATCCGAAAAGAGCACATTACTCCCTCCGCCCAAAATGAAGACGGGAATATTTTTTTCCTTCGCCCACTTCAAAGCCTCGAGAAGATCCGTCTCCGACTTCGCCTCGACAAAATACCGCGCCTTCCCGCCAACACGAAACGTCGTAAATGGATGAAGATCAAAGTCTTCTTGGAGAGTAAACATAGAATATCATACCGAATTACCCTGAAGTCTTCTATCATGCACGCCGAGACCGTAAAAAATAATTTTTCTCTCGTTTGCTCCGATAGAGAGATTTAAGTGAGCCCCGATTTTTTCGGGGTGCGGTCGAGGCAACTCACAAAGTAGCAGAAATTTAGAGTAAGTTGGTATCAGTAAATTTTTTATTTCTCCACTATCCCCTTCCCGACTTCCCAAACATTTCCGGCGCCAAATGTAACAACAAGGTCATTGGTATCGAGAATGCTCGTAAGATACGCGATCGCCTCTTTGATGGTGGGAACATGCATCGCTTTGTCTCGATGATACCGATTCACCGAAGCAACAAGATCCGAGGAAGAAACGCCGCCCGTCGTTTCTCGAGCGCTCCCGTAAATATCGAGAATCAGCACGCGATCCGCCGAATCAAAGCTCTGCGCGAATTCCGAGAGAAGCGCCTTGGTTCTCGAGAACGTGTGCGGGTGAAACACAGCGATGATATGCCGCTCGGGGAAAAGCTCCCGAAATGCAAGGAGCGTTGCTTTGATCTCCTCCGGATGATGAGCGTAGTCATCATAAACGAGCGCGCCATTTTTCTCGCCGACATACTCGAAGCGCCGCGCCGTTCCAAAAAAATTCTCCATCCCCCGCCGCACCGCGTCGATATCGAATTTGAGCGCAAGGAGGAGTGCGACGACTCCGGCGGCATTCAAACAATTATGTTTTCCGGCGAGACGGAGGCGAAAACGTCCCAGATCCCGATCACCCTCAACGAGTCGAAACATTTGTCGAAACGGCCCCTCGCGAATCGGCTCGTAATCAAGCGCTTGAATATCGTTTCCCGGCAAAAATCCATAACTCCGCTTCCCCGCCCGAGTCTCTTTGGCAACCGCAGCAACGGCGGCGCTATCACCCCACGAAACTAAAAATCCGTGGGGCGGAATTCGCCGAACAAACTCGCGAAAAGTCGCTTGGTATATCTCGGCATCAGGAAAAAAATCCGGATGATCCCAATCGAGACTCGTCAGGAGAACGCTCCACGGCTCGTAATATTGAAACTTGTTTTGATACTCGTCCGCTTCAAGCACAAAATATTTCCCCTCCCCCACAAGCGCATTCCCGCCCCAGGCGTCAATCGCGCTTCCGACGAGCGCCAGAGGATCGGCGCCCAAAAATTTCAGTGTCTCGGCAAGAAGCGCGCTCGTCGTCGTCTTTCCGTGCGTTCCCGCAATGAGAATCGAAAGTCGTTCCCGCGTCAAATCCCCTACCGCTTCCGGATAACTCGCGACGCGAATATCTTTTCGATTGAAAGCGCTCGCAAGTTCGTCATTCGTCTCCGGACGATACGCCGTCGAATAGATAATCGTGTCGACATCTTCGGGAATATTTTTCGGAGAAAATTCTTCCACATACCGAACCCCTCGCCCGCGGAGAATTGCGTCGGTAAAGAAGTGTTCGGATGTATCAGAACCGCCGACTCGCGCTCCGCGTCCCGCCAAAATCTCCGCGAGCGCCGTCATACCGGCTCCTTTTATCCCGATCATATGAACACGCCGCGACTCAAAAAGGGATTTCATGAAGATGTGTGAGACGACTGAAACCATCGATCGCGCCACAATCGAAGGCGCGCGAGAACTCGATCAAACATCGTTCGATGTTCTTCCTTTTCGCGAATGAGGGAAACAATCGCCTCGGCGATACGCGTCGAAGCATCCGGATGATAAAACATTCGGAGCGCTCCCGCCATTTTCGTTCGGAGGGCGACATCATTCATCAATTGCTCTATCTTTCCAAAGAGAATATTCTCTCCGAGATTTCCTTCTTCAAGAACCAAGGCACCTCCCGCTCGCGCAACCTCATACGCGTTCATACGCTGTTCATCGTTCGCCGCCAAGGGAAGCGGAATCAAGATCGCCGGCTTGCCAACCGCCGCGATATCAGTGATCGCGTTCGCTCCCGCGCGAGAAATCACCAGATCCGCGAGCGCGAGCGCATCGGAAAGTTCACCGATATCGAGAAAGGGAGTGATATGCGTTTTCCCCGAAAGATCGCCGAGTGAAAGTTCTTCTATTCGTTTCAAAACTTCATCATGATTTTTTGATCCCGTTTGATGAATCACAAAAAATCGTTCGAGAAGCCGAGGGAGTATGCGGAGAATTGCCAGATTGACCGAACGCGATCCCAGGCTCCCACCCAAAACGAGAAGCACCGGTTTTTCCGACGGACAACCGAATCGTCCGCGAGCCCGTCCGATATCTCCCAGCAAAATACCATCTCGAACCGGATTCCCGGTAATAGCCACGCGACTCGCCTCGAAATAGCGGACGGCCGATGGATAGGCGACGGCAATGCGATCGGCGAACTTTCCCATAATTTTGTTGGCGACTCCCGGCGTCGCGTCCGAATCTTGCGTCAAAATAGGAATTCGATACACCCACGCGGCAAATACGATCGGTACGGACGCATACGCCCCTTTCGAAAAAACGGCGTCCGGCATCACGCGATAGAGATAAGAGAGCGACTGAAAAAATCCGATGATATTCTTGAAAATATCGGTGATATTCCGAAGATCGAAATATCGCCGCCACTTGCCGGAGAAAATACGAATTGACGCGATGCCCGCCTCGCCGATAATTTTTTGTTCGAGCTCACCCGCAGGACCGAAATAGAGAAATTCCGTCTCCGATCCCAAGAGTTCGCCAAGCTTCTTCGCGACGGAAACGAGCGGAAAAATATGCCCCGCCGTCCCCCCGCCCGCCAGAACAATACGATAACGTTTACTCATAGAAAAATTGAAGGAGAAAAAATTTCAAATGATAAAACTCAAATGTCAAAACAATTTTCAAATTTTGAAATTCAAAAATTCCCTTATCCGCCAGCTGGCGGATTAAACTTTATCATTTACCATTCTGGGACGTACGCGTTTGGCACGGAAAAAGAATGGCTCTGACTGTTGATTATAAACGCATGGAAGCGCGTTGCAAGCTTTCTTCAAAATTTTGATTCCGCCTTTTTATGTCGCAGATTCTTTTTCCTTAGCCAAACGCGTACGTCCTACATTCATTATCCCCCCTTCAGTGTAGAATCTTTCCCGATTCGTATCAAGATGCCCATCGCCGCCATAAGAAACACGATTGACGTACCGCCATAGCTCACAAAGGGGAGCGGGATTCCGGTAAGCGGAATAAGCCCCGTCACGGCGGCAATATTGATAAACATTTGGAACGCCACCCACGAAACGATACCCACCGACACGAGACGCCCGAAATCATCCGGTGCGTATTTCGCGATACGAAATCCTTGCCACACAATGAAAAGAAACAGCCCGATGAGGAGTGTCGAAACGATAAAACCCCATTCTTCGGAAAAAATGGCGAAAATCGAATCCGTCACCGGCTCGGGGAGATAATTGAATTTCTGTCGACTGTATCCCAATCCCAAACCGAAAAGACCGCCGCTCCCAATCGCAAGAAGCGACTGACTGATCTGATACCCCGCTCCCTTCGGATCGATACCGGGATTCAGAAAAACCAGGAAACGCTCCAATCGGTATGGCGCCATCTTGATGAGAATCGTGAGTACGGCGAGTCCGGAAAGGAAAAGACCGAAAAGATGGGAAAGTCGCGCACCCGCGACAAAATACATCGCGACCGCCACCAAAAAAATAATTCCGAAAGTTCCCGTATCCGGTTGCTTTAAAATCAAAAAACCGAGGAGACTGAGAACCACCAAAAATGGCATTAAATCCTCAAAAAAATCACCGACCGTTTTCCGTTCTCGTCGCGAAAACCACGCCGCGAGATAGAGAATAAAGGAAAGTTTCGCCATTTCCGACGGTTGAAACGAAAAGGATCCGATCGAGAGCCACCGGCTCGCGCCATACACTCGCTCTCCAATACCGGGGAGAAGCACGGCGGTAAGCGCGAGAAGAGTGACAAAAAACAGCGGAAGCGCCACCTTCCTCCATAAACGATACTCGACGTATTGAAACGTAAAAAACGCAACGAGCCCGATACCGACACCCAA
>JAYRSG010000004.1:0-4626 GCA_041920175.1 Candidatus Moraniibacteriota bacterium
AAGCGGATATTTCGGGAAGACGCCAGGGGATGCGTCTGTCCGAAGGAATTTCCGGTCTGCCGGTGCGGAAGGAAGGCGCGGCTTCGGCTTGTTACCAGAAAGCCGATTGTGTCGAGCGAAGAAGAGATTCGCGCAAACCCGCGCGCACGGAGCGCCAAACTTCGGGTGGCGGAACGAATTTGAGAAGAAGGAATAATACCGAATTACCCTGAAGACTTTTATACATACACGCCAAGATTGTAAAAAGTAATTTTTTGAACGTCGGATCAGCATTCGTGAAACGTGTGAAAAAAATTACTTTTTACAATCTTGGCAACTCGGAAGGGAGCGGAGATGAGGGTGGGTTGGTATAAAAATCAAAAAAACAAAACAATGTACCGAAATCGCACGACAATGCGGGGATGTTCGTCCCGAGGCGAGGATGTGAAAGAATCAAGTCGCGCGGGTCGGTTTCGCGTTTCGTCCATGCTCGCTCTCGCGAGTCTCTTTCTCTCGGGAGCGGGATATTTGTTTTCGGTGAATCAAAACGCAGTCGCCGGTTATTCAATGCGTGTTGCCGAAAAACGAATGGCCGAACTTTCCAATGAATCGCAACGACTTCGTATACGGGAGGCGGAACTCCGTTCATTGTACGGGTTGGAAGAAGCGAGCAGTCGTCTTGATATGAAGCCGATAGAGGATGCCGTCTCCCTCGATGAACCGGGACCGGTCGCTTTCGGGAGATAACGCTGTTGTCGTATGTCTTCGCTCATTGTTTGCCGGGATCTCGGCAAAACATATATTTCCGATGAAAATGTTGAAACGGTCGCGCTTCGGGGCGCGACATTTTCGATTGACCGAGGAGAGTTCGTGGCGCTTATGGGACCGTCGGGGTCGGGGAAATCGACCCTGATGCATCTTTTGGGACTCCTTGACCGTCCAACTTCTGGATCCTATTTTCTCGCGAATGAGGATGCGAGCGCGTTTTCGCCCGATCGACTCGCGGAGATACGCAACAAAAACCTCGGGTTCGTTTTTCAATCCTTCAATCTTCTCCCTCGAACCAGTGTTTTTGAAAACGTTGAACTTCCCCTTCTGTATGATATGTACGGTTTTCACCGGCGCACTTTTCGAGGCGCCTGGAAAAACGGCGGATGGAAAGGCGTTTTCTCTTCTTTCGGATTTGCATGGGCGGGAATGGGAGAGGGAGCGCATCGAGATCGAGTGATGCATGCTCTTTCTTCGGTCGGGATGGAACATCGCGCGACCTATCTCACCAATCAACTTTCGGGCGGCGAAATGCAACGAGTCGCGATTGCGCGCGCGCTCGTCAACAATCCAGACATTATTTTTGCCGATGAACCGACGGGGAATCTCGATTCCAAGTCGGGGCTCGTCGTTATGGCGATTCTTCAGCGGTTGAATGATGAGGGGAAGACGATTATTCTCGTGACGCATGAAGCGATGACGGCGCGTCATGCGAAACGTATGCTCTCTCTCAAAGATGGCGTGCTCACGGAAGACACGCCCATTGCCAACCGAATTTTCGCCGCTCGAGAACAGGAGCTTGTAAAGTGAATCAGTTCATATCGCAACGTCGATATCTTGACAAAATATTGTTTTCTGCGCTACTATGGCTTGACGTGGTTTCTCTTTTTATTAACAGCGCATACGTTTATGGCGACTTCAAGAACCGCTCCCGTTTCTTTCCTGCGGGTTCGAAAAGATGCACGATATTCCGGAAAAAGGGCATCTTCCGCTGGTTTCTATCTCACGACGTTTCGTCGATTTTTACACTCCGTTTCTCCGAGGGCACTCGCCATTATTTCGGCGCGTTATGGCGCTCTCGGAAAAGAGCCGATGACGCTTGAAGAAATCGGACAAACCTATGGCGTTACTCGTGAACGAATTCGGCAGATTATTTCGGTACTCCTCGAGAATGTTCGCGCGAAACGCTATCCGGCGGCGCTTGAGGATGTTTCGAAAAAACTCGAATGGACGCTCAAAAACAAAAGTGGTATCCTGGGGAGGGAAGCGTTTCTTTCGACAGTTGCGGGAAGTGATTCTCGCGAGCGGGGAGCAGTCCGCTTTTTTCTGGCGGTTCTCGTCGATCGTTTTCGGACGCTCGAGAGTGATTCGCTTGCGCCGTCGATTGCGCTCGCTTCTTTTTCGGAGGCGGAGTGGAAGACGGTCAATGATGCCGCCGTTCGTTTGTTTTCGGAACAGGGGACATCTCTTCCCGAAGATGAATTTTTGAAGCGGCTCGGGAAAGACCCGGCGCTCAAATCTTTCGATCGGAAAACGCTCCTGGATTTTCTCATTGTTTCTCGTGATTGTCGGAAGAATCCTTTCGGTCAGTGGGGATTTCCTTCGTGGAGCGATATTTGCCCTCGGGGTACGAGAGATCGAGCCTTTTTGGTGGTTCGCGCGGAGGGGAAACCGCTTCACTTCCGCGATATCGCCGAAAAAATCGATCGCTCGGGACTTCAGAAACCGGGGAGGAAAACGCATCCGCAAACCGTCCACAATGAGCTTATCAAAGATAAACGATTCGTTTTGGTGGGACGAGGAACCTATGCGCTCGTCGAGTGGGGGTACCGACGCGGGACGGTTCGAGAGGTGATCGAAGGGATTCTTCGCGAACAAAAAAAGCCGCTCTCTCGGAAAGAAATCGTTTCGAAGGTGCTCCATGTTCGCGATGTCAAGGAATCGACCGTGATGATTAACTTGAACGCGTTTTTCGCGCGAACCAAAAACGGTGACTACGATATCAAGTAATACCAAATTACCCTAAAGGCTTCTATTATGCGCGCCAAGATTGCAAAAAGTAATTTTTTGAACGTCGGATCAGCATTCGTGAAACGTGTGAAAAAAATTACTTTTTGTAATCTTGGCAACTCTCAAGGGAGCAGAGATTAGGGTAATTTGGTATAAGAGTTCCGAGGAACGGGCGGAGAATTTTCAATGAATGTTCTCTCACTCATGGAAAACACAAATATTTTTTTTCAGGCCATCGGGGACATGCGGACGGCGCTCTTGAATATATGGGGCGTTATGGGAGAAGTGTGGTTTCTCGTTCTCCCGCCCGCGCTCTACTTCATTTTCAAGTTGCTCTGGCTGGATCGCGTCCGGGACCAGTACATCGAGAGCGTCAAAACGGTGCTTCTCGAAATCATTCCGCCGCGCGATGTCGAGAAGAGTCCCAAGGTGATGGAGACGATTTTCGATGGCATTTGCGGCGTTGACAAGACGCCAACGACGGTTGAGGCATTCGTGCAGGGATTCCTCCCGCCTTTTTTCAGTTTTGAATTGATTGGCGACGGCGGGAGCGGGGCGCACCTCTATGTGCGGACACCGGTTTCGTTTCGGAATCTCATCGAAGCGTATTTTTACGCGCAGTATCCGACGGTCGAGATCGTCGAAGTGCCGGATTATGTTGCCGAGATTCCGAAGGGCGCCCCCAATAAGGAATGGGAGCTTTTTGGCGCCGACATCGAATTTACCAAACCCGATCCCTATCCGATCAAGACCTATCATTACTACGAAGAAGATGTGACCGGCAAAATGATCGATCCCATGGCGGGGCTCCTCGAAACGTTCGGAAAGCTCCCGCCCGGTCACAAGATGTGGTTTCAAATTGTCGCCACGCCGCTCAAAGCCGATTATTACAATACCGGAAAAGCGCTTCTTGATGAAAAAATCGGTCGATCCGTGAAGGCAACGCCAACGTCGGTATTGAGCGATGTCGCGTCCGGCATTGGGGAAATCGCGACGAATATTCCGAAGGCATTCTTCGGTCCGGTCGAATTTGCGGGGGCGGCGCCCGAGAAGCCGGAGAAAAAAGATTTCCTCGAGTATCAATTGACGCCGATCGAGAAAGAGGTGGTGAAGGCGCTCGAAGCGAATATCGGGCGAAACGTCTTCGGGGCTCGGCTCCGATTTCTCTACCTCGGCAAGCGGAAGGGTTTCAACCGTTCTTTTATTTCAGCCTTTTTTGGCGCGCTCAAGCAATTCAATGATTTCAATCTGAACGGTTTCAAGCCGAACGATCTTTCCAAAACGTACGCGAATTATCTCTTTACCGAATCTCGCCTCCGCTATCGCCAACGAAAAATTCTTCGTCGCTACAAATTTCGCGATCCCGACTCTCCCGTGCCGCTCCTTGCTCTTAGCACCGCGGAACTCGCGACGCTCTTCCATATTCCCGATATGAATGTCGTCGCGCCGTCCCTTACCCGCGTCATTTCGAAGCAGAGCGCCGCTCCCTCAAATTTGCCGATACGACCATAGAAATGAAAAATTCAAAATTCACAGTGAAAACAGTGTCGGTATTTTCATTTTGCATTTTGCATTTTGAATTTTGAATTGTCTTTCCTTATGTCTGAAATTACTTATTTCGCCAAAACGAATTTTCGAAACGAAGAGAGGGTCTTCGGCATCAAGTCCGATGATCGGAGTCGTCATATGTATGTTATCGGGAAAACCGGTATGGGGAAGACGAATCTCCTAGAGAATCTCGCTATCCAAGATATTCAGCGCGGCTATGGCGTTGCCTACATCGATCCCCATGGCGATACGGCGGAAAAACTCATCCGAGCCATTCCGCCGTCTCGCGTGAATGACGTCATTTATTTCAATCCTTCGGAT
>JAYRSG010000005.1:0-6673 GCA_041920175.1 Candidatus Moraniibacteriota bacterium
ACGGTAAAGAGGATTTCTGCGTCGCCGAAGAGGGCGACGGCGAGAGAGAGGAGGCTTTGTTTCCCATCTTTGGCGACAATACGCTCGGCGACTTCTTTCTGAACCATGAGGACGATTTTGTCGGGCGCGGGGTCGAGGGCGACCGCGAGTCGGATGATTTTTCCGGTGATGGCGTAGGGGATATTGCCGAAGAGAGACCATTGTCTGAACCTTGATTCGCTTGATTCACTCGATTTTCTTGATGGGGACGGAGAAGGATGGGTTCCTTTTTGGAGGAGGGAGGGGATGTCGGTGTGGAGAATGTCGGCTTCGATGATGGAAACATTCCCAGAGAGCGGAAAACGGGTGAGGAGTCCCGGGATGAGGTCGCGGTCGAATTCGAGGGCGATGACTTTTTGCGCCCTTTTGGCGAGTCTTTCCGTGAGCGCGCCTTCCCCGGCGCCGATTTCGAGTACGGTGTCGGAGGGATTGGCTTCTTCCGCGATTTTTTGGAGAACGCTCTCGTCACGGAGAAAGTTTTGACTGAAAGATTTTTTGGGAAACATAGGAATAGAATGGAGAATGTGGAATGAAGAATGGAAGAGAGGAAGAGTGAATGCTGAATCAAATCGGAAACATGGTTTTTATTCCCCATTCAATATTCCACATTCCCTATTCAATTCTTGATTTCTTCCATTGTAACTTCGATGATGCCGGCGCCGAGACTGGCGATACGCTCGAAGGCGACGGCGTCAAGGTCGATGATGCGATTTGGACCGAAGGGACCGCGGTCATTGATGCGGACGATGACGGATTTGCCGTTTGCCTCATTGGTGACGCGGACATGGCTCCCGATGGGGAGCCAGGGGTTTGCCGCCGAAAGCGTCCCGGTGAAGCGGTACCAGGATCCCAGTCCCGTGTGTTTTTTCCCGACTTCGACCTTGGTGCCTTGGGTCACGATTTCCGTGACGGGCTCTTTGGTGACAGAGCTTCTTTGAAGGGTTTTCTTGATGAGTTTCCCATCATGCGAGACGATTTCGTAGGTAAATTCGCGGATTCCCTTTTCGCCTTTTTGGTCCACGATGCGTTTCCGCCATGAGAGTTTCGGGTCCTCGGTCTCTTTCGTTTCAAACGGAATAGGCTTTTGGATGGTCTCTTCTCGAATATCTACCTCAATAATGGAAATGTTCACACCATTGGTAAGTGCTTTCTCCGGTTCCGGCGTGACGAGATCGTTTTTGCCGATCGGTATCCCCGCCTCATCGAGAAGTTGCCTCACGGTGCGGAGCGTTGTTTCGCCTTCTCGTTTCCCTTCTTTGGTTTTGATCGAGTATTTTTTGGCGGAGGCGAGGGTGATGGTGGTATGTGGCGCAAGGAGCGTTTCTTTTGCTGGTGAAAGCTCATCGCTTTCGGTAAAAGGGATACCGGCGCGAGTGAGGAAATTCTCCACATTCTCTCCGGCGCGCGCCGTTTCCGGGAGAGACAAGCCTTCAACGGTAACTCGAATCGGAAATTGCTCCAGCTTGGGTGGGTTCTCGATCGCTTTACTTTCAGGACACAAGAACACCGCCGCGCCGCCGATGCCGACGGCGCCCACTGAAAATCGAAAAAATCTTTTGTGAAACCATTTCGTCACCTTCCCATTGTGCCTCGAGAGAGGGAGAAGAGTCAATGCGGATATGGGTCGCTAAATTTTTTTGCGCAGGACGTGGGTTTGCCTGCCTCCCGCCTGCCTGCCGGTAGGCAGGGTAGGCGAGGTAACCCCGTCCTTATGTTTCTGCTCATTTAATGCACTGCGCAAAACTTTTGGTTTCTCTGAAAAGACAACGCGAAGAAATACAAGGAGCAGGTTGCAAACCTGCTCCTGCAAAAGAAAATCCCGTATCATAAAAATTAAAAATCTTGGAAATAGATATATTATGGGGTGATGTGCGCCACTTTTTCGAAATTGGCAATGGTGCGGGCGAGCTTCTCTTGGCTCACTATTTACCAATCGCCTGCAAGCAGTCCATCGGATGGACGATGGGGATACTGGCGTATTCTCCTTTCGGAGTCGGGACATGCCAGTTCACTTTTTGTACGAGAGGTACAGGAAAATTCTCAAAAGTACAAATAAGGGTACTATGCTCAAAAAAACAAACCACACGAAAAATTCCGCGCCTCGAGCAAGTACGGCAAAAACTACTGTGAGAAAGGCAGTGAAACAATAGCCTGTAATGGCTACTTTTTTATTCACAGCTCCAAACAGAATGGAAATCAACCAAGGCGCTAGTATTCCTCCCAGAAAGAATCCGGCCGTAAAGAAAATCCCCAAATGATAATCCTGATCGAAGCTTTGTGGTCGAATAAATAGAGAAATGGTTCCGACTGAAAAGCCCAGAAACAGAGAAGAAAGAATCATGGCAACGTATTGAAATTTCAGATTTTCCATAAGCACTTTACGAGAAAATGGAAATCTCCTGTCGATGCCCATTCCAGGGTTCATCACGCGCCCTTCGTCGCTTGCTTTCTAAAGGAGAGGTAGAGGAGAAGACAGGAGAGTATAAACAAGGGCGTTATTCCAGAATAAATCAGTGGTATCATCATGGATGATAATTTCTCGTTTTGAGTGAAAATGATAGAGATCACCGTAAAAAAAGCAGTAAGGCAATAGCTTGTAATTGTTATTTTCCTATCTACCGTTCCAAAAAAAAGAGAAATTAGCCATAGCGCGAGAATGCCTCCGAGAAAAAAGGCTAACGGAAAAAGAGAGTGCGTATAAGATGAAAAGAATTCATAAAAATCGTCACTCTGTAGTATCCATGGGATCACATTTAAGAACTGCATGAAGAGAAGTCCGAAAAAAGAGCCAAGAAACAATGAAAAGGAAACGACACTAATACACCGGAATGTAAATCGGTGAAATATATGCTGATCTTGTTGATTCTCCGTACGGAATTTTGTAGAGGGTTCAGTGACTGGCAGTGGCGTCCGTCTCTTGTATGAGAGGTACAGGAAAAGATGGGAGAGTATAAGTGAAGGTATTATGCTTACTGAAAACACGAGGTAAAACAGTAAAGACCATGAATTACCAAACCCCTCTAGTTCGACGCTATTAATAATAAGTATGATATTAACAATTGTGAGGATAGTAGTAAAACAATAGCTCGTAATCGCTATTTTTTTATCTACCGTTCCAAAAAAAAGAGGAATCAGCCATGGCGCGAGAATACCTCCAAGAAAAAACCCTGCCAAAGCAATGAACTCCGGAATATGGAAACCGGAAGCCTCAAAATAGTAGGAGGGGTAGAGCAAAACACCATGTGTCATTCTAATCAGAAACGAAACAAGAAAACCCACAAACACAGAATAGAGAAGGGTGCCAATGTATCGAAATGCCTGTTGGTACTTGGAATTTTCCATATGAGTTCTCTAAAAATCAAGATCACAATCTTCAGCACCCGCACTCTATCATGTGGATACAAATTGTTACAAGTTTTTGAAAAAGTAAAAAAGCCGTCATATTATGGCGGCTTCTATGGCTGGTGTAGATTTTTAGTTCCTCAATCGCAGTTTGGCGTCGTCAACATTGGCGCGTAGCATTCGCTATAGCCACCGTAGTATCCGTTTTTGTACGCCAAGTATTGGATTCGTGTGTCATCGTGGCAAACATGCACCCTGTACGAGGTGAACGTGTCACATACTTTGTCAACAAGACCGATTGCGTTGTTGCTCGAAAATGTCTTTGAGCAACGCGTGGACATCGCGCTGTTTCCGGCGCAAGTGCCATGATTGCAGGATTGGAACTGCCCCAGATACTTTCCGCTGCCGTTATAGAAATTCACGAGCAGGGCGGAATGTTCGGGCGTGTATCCGCCGACAATCTGTTTCCTTCTGATTTTTACCTCGTATTTGTACTGGTATGAGGTTGCCATTGTAATGATTTCGGCGGCAGGCTTTTTCCCGAGGGTTTTTCCGGGGAGATCTTCCGTCATGGAACGCATAAGGTTGAGAATGGCGGTGATTTCCCATTGATTGTCGCCCGTGAGATTGAGGATGGTGGCATTCTCTTGAGTCTCACCCGCGAGTGCCGCTCTCACATACCGTATCGCATTCGGAAGCATCCCTATCGCGTGTTGCCGAGCAGCGTCATTGGGATTTTCCCGTACGCTCGTCCATTCCGTATCTCCCAGATCTTGGCTCACGCCGCTGTTTTGAACCAAAAACGGGATTTTATCTTCATCCAGAATCCGGATATCCAGAACATAGGGGAGTATGTCGGGATCGTCCCCGATATTTTCTTCGCCGCGGAGCGCCTCGATGGAGATCGTGCGTCCTTTCTCGGTGTAGGAACCGCTTACGGCTTCGTCGGAGTCGATTGAAAGGGTCAATTTCGGCTGATCGCTTTCAGTCGGCGCGCCCTGGCTTGTTATCGGCAGACCACAACAGCAAACCGCACAAAACAAAAACAGCAACTTTTGCATTGTCTCACTCCTCTCATTACAGTCTTCGGGGAATACGCGCCCGCGCATCCCGCCCAAAAACTGAAAAAGAGGAGGGAAACCCGAATTGTTAAAAAGCAACTTTTCTTTTTGTAGCGGCAAATTTGAAGTTTGTCAAATTTCAACGCTTGGAAGTTCCTCCCCTGTAGGAAAGATACAGGAAAATCTGTGACAGTATAAAGAGCGGGAGCGCGCCGTAATAAACGGGCAAGAGCGCGAGCATCATAGACTCTCCATTCTTGGCCGATACAATAAAGATCGATGCGAAAAAGACGGTAATACCATGACTCGTGAGAACAATTTTTTTCTCGAGGGTTCCAAACCAAACCGAAATCAACCAGGGCGCGAGAATGCCTCCCAGAAAAAATCCTACTCCAAAATAGGATTCCAGAGGGTAATACTGATACAACAGCTTGTGCCATATTTCGAGGGAGAGGAATCCGAAAAGAATCCCGAGAAACAGAGAGGTAAGAATCGTAGAAATATATCGGAGCGTTAAATTTCTCATACCCATGTTGTAAAAATTAATTTGTACCGCGTATTTATTCTCTGACTTCACAGGGCTTGTCTGTTTGCAAAATACGCTTTTTGGCTTCTCTGCATATGCATCAGTATACCTTCCCTTAAGTATAAGCCAATCTTTGCAATCAACAAGGATATTTTTTTCTTTAACTTCCCTACTCCGTCTTGAACCGGTACTGCACCGCTTCGGCGAGGTGGGCGGGGGTGATGTGGTCTCCGCCCTCGAGGTCGGCGATGGTGCGGGCGAGTTTGATGAGGCGATAGTAGGCGCGGGCGGAGAGACGCATGGAAGAGACGGCTTGCCGCAAAAGGTCTTTGCCGGATTGGTCGAGGGGGCAGAGCTCGCGGAGGAGGGCGCTATTCATCTCGGCATTGGTGAAAATACCCTTTCCTTTAAAACGTTTCCGTTGGATATCGCGGGCGCGCTCGACGCGGGCGCGGATGTCGAGACTTTTCTCGGCATCGCCCGGGGCTTCGAGCTTGTCGAAGGGGACGCGCGGAACCTCGATGTGGAGGTCGATTCGGTCCATGATGGGACCGGAGATGCGCGTTTTGTAGCGACTCGTTTCGCGGGGCGAGCAGGAGCAGAGGCGCTCGGGGTCGCCCAAGTTCCCACAGGGGCAGGGATTCATGGCGGCGACCAAGATGAAGCGCGCGGGAAAGTGAAGCGATCCTTTGGCGCGGGAGACGGTGATGTGGCCATCCTCGAGGGGTTGCCGCAGATTTTCCAAGACACTCTTTGAAAATTCGCCGAATTCATCGAGGAAAAGAACGCCGCGGTGTGCGAGACTTATTTCTCCGGGCTTGGGGAAGGAGCCGCCGCCCACGAGCGAAACCGCCGAGGCGCTGTGATGCGGCGAGCGGAAGGGGCGCGCGGTAACGAGAGTGTTCCCGCGCGTCAAGAACCCGGCGATCGAGAAGATTTTGGTGATTTCGATGCTCTCTTCGAAAGTGAGCTTGGGAAGGATGGAGGGACGGGTTTTGGCGAGGACGGTCTTGCCGCTTCCCGGGGGACCGCTCATCAGGATATTGTGCCCCCCGGCCGCGGCGATTTCCAAGGCGCGCTTCGCGTGTTCTTGACCGCGGACGTCTTTCATGTCGAGGAGGAAGGATTCTTCTTGGAAGAGCGATTCCATGTCAATGTCAGGATGCGGGGCGATATTTCGTATCTTCCCGAGGTGTTGAGCGGTATCGAAGAGCGAGGTGATCGGGATCACGGTGACGCCCCGTATCATGGAGGCTTCAGCGGCGTTTTTCTCGGGGACATAGAGCTCGGTGAAGCCGAGGCGCTTGGCGAGGAGCGCGATCGGGAGGACGCCGCTTATGGGACGGACTTTGCCGTCCAAAGAGAGTTCGCCGACGAAGAGTTTGTCGCGGAAGTCAAAAGAGAGCTGTTCGGTTGCAAGGAGAAATCCCAAGGCCATGGGCACGTCGTAGACGGGCGTGTTCTTGGGGAGATCGGCAGGGGCGAGATTGACGGTGATGCGACCGAAGCGGTGCGGCGGAAGAAAGCCGCTATTTTTGATGGCGGAACTGACGCGGTCGCGGGATTCTTTGATCGTCGTGTCGGGGAGGCCGACCACGGTGAAGTGGTGCATCCCGGTATTGAAGGCATCCACTTCGACTTCGACGAGTTCGCTCTCGAGTCCCAGGGTGGCGGCGGAAAACAGTTTGGCAGGCATACTTCGAAC
>JAYRSG010000006.1:0-5876 GCA_041920175.1 Candidatus Moraniibacteriota bacterium
CCGATGAACGTTTTGAACATGAGATTGAAGAGCGTCGGATGCGACCAGTCATGCGCCTCGCAGTGCGGACACGGAATCGTCCGGAGCGCGCCGAAAATTTTCTCGGCGAGTTTCTCGATATCATGCTCGTATTTCTGCGTCAATCCTTCATTGAGGGGCGCCTCCGGCGTCGCCTCGCGCTTCATTTTGTCAACTTCCATTTTCTTGAAGGTCATTTCCGAGAATGAGAGCATGAAGGCGTTCTGATTGATCGCGTCGAGATGCTGATCCGGACGAATGCGCTCGTGACACGCCTTGCACTCAACGAGAAAATCGTTGAAACCCGAAATATGCCCGCTCGCCTCCCACACCTTGGGGTTCATAATGATCGCCGCGTCGAGCCCGACCATATCGTCTCGACTCTCGACAAAAGTCTTCCACCAGTGATCTTTGAGATTCTTTTTGAGTTGGGCTCCGTAGGGACCGTAGTCCCAGGAATTCGCAAGTCCCCCATAGATATCGCTCCCCGGGAACACGAACCCGCGCCGCTTCGCGAGCGAGACGATCTTGTCCATGGTGATTTCCGCTTTGTTCATAGGATTTTTCACAATTTCTTATCACTTCTATCCTATCGTTTCGGCTTTCATATGTCAAAAAATCCGGGAGGTTTGCGCGTCAAAAAGAAATAGTATAGAATATTTGTGCGGAAGAAAAAATCGATTGAGAGAAACCTCAGAGCCTGTCTAAAAAACTTCACAAAAATGAAAATTTGAACGTTTTTCTGGAGAAAATTGTTTTTTTGCGGCTTTCGAACGCAGTGGAAGACAAGCAAAAAAATAATTTTCTCCAGAAAAACAGACTTTTTAGACACGCTCTCAGCAAAAAAAAGAAACAAAAAAAAAGCGACTCCCTTCGTTCTTGTCGTCGTAAAAAGAACGGGACCGAGAGCGCGCACATTCCATGACACAAAACATCGATACACAACCCGAAAACGACGCCGGAAGCGAAGATCGAAACCGAAAAATTCAGTCGCTTCGCGAGATGATCGCCAATGCCGAACGCACCATGCAGAACGCCAAAGCAATGCTTCTCCAACTCGAGGGAAAGAAGCGCGTCGGGCGGCCGAGAAAAGTCGAAGAGATCGAGGATGGCACCGTCATCCAGGGTGCCTTCGACGGACAGGTGATGCAGGGTTCGGACGGCAAACAATACCCCGTCCCGGCAAACTACGCCTCGAAATCCAAACTCGTCGAAGGCGATGTGTTGAAGCTCACCATCACGCCCGACGGCTCATTCATCTACAAGCAAATCGGTCCCGCCGAACGCCGTCACGCGATCGGCGTCGTGATCCAAGACGAGCGCGGAAACTATATGGTAATCGCGGATGGTCGTCCCTATCGCATCCTCCTCGCCTCCATCACCTATTTCAAGGCCGAACCCGGAGACGAGGTTGCCATCGTCGCCCCAAAGGACGAACGCGCCACCTGGGCCGCCCTCGAAAACGTCCTTCAGAAAGGCTCTCTCAAAGAATACGACCGTGGAAATTCCCCGCTCGAAGCGCTCCCCTCGAAGGCAGCGTCCTCGCCCGCCCCGAAGAGCGCGCCCGCCGAAAGCCCCGCGAACGACATTTTAAGCGAGTGGGAAAAAGACTTCGCCGATATGAAAGGAAAAAAAGCGAAAGAAGAAGAGATCGCCGAGTAGTCTTCTCTTTTGTAATACCAAATTACCCTGAAGATTCCTATCATGCACGTCGAGACCGTAAAAAATAATTTTTCTCTAGTTTGCTCCGATAGAAAGGAGCATGTGAGAAAAAATATTTTTTACGGTCGAGGCGACCCACAAGGGAGCAGAGATGAGAGTAAGTTGGCATAAAGGCACCCTATGACGGAAACAGATCTTCCGCCGGAAAAACCGGAGACGCCCGCTCGCACGCTCGAATTGCGGGATCTTTTTTTTGCGGCGCTCAATGGTCTTTTCATTGGTATTTTCGCTCCCTTCGTGTTTCGAAATATCAGCGTCGTCCTTCCGGTCTCGCATGAGATTTTTGCGTTTCTCCTTACTATCATCTGCGTTCTCGGTATCGCGGTCGGCTATTTTCTCTCAAAGATTTCCCCGAAGCTCCGTTTCTTCTTCCAGCTCGCCAAATTCGGACTCATCGGCACCGCCAATTTCGTCGTTGACGTCGGAATTTTCAGTCTTCTCATCTGGTCGACCGGCATCAATCAGGGGAATTTTCTCATTCTCTTCAATGTCATTTCCGTTTCCATCGCGATCGTGAACAGCTATATCTGGAACAAATTCTGGTCGTTCGGGGAGAAGGATACCGACGAGGCCGTCGTACGAAGACAATTCTTTCAATTCGTGACCATTTCCATCATGGGTCTCGTTTTGAATACGCTAATCGTCGACATTTTGAATAACCGCATCGGGAGCCCCTCCGGAATTGAAATCACCACTTGGACAGTCATTTCCAAAGCGAGCGCTTCGGTCGTCGTCCTCATCTGGAACTTCATCGGCTACAAATTCTTCGTCTTCAAACGATAGCCGGACTTTGAAATATGTGGTAAAATGGTCCGACGCACCAGGTATGCCGTCGAGTTTTTTGTGTTTTTCATTTTCATTTTTCATTTTGTCCGCCGGACGGCGGATTGCATTCCCCTATGCCGACCCTTTATCGAAAATACCGACCCAAACACTGGAGCGACGTCTCGGGACAAACACATATCGTCTCAACCCTGACCAACGCACTCAAGCAGAATCTCTTGGCACATGCCTACCTCTTTACCGGTCCTCGCGGCACCGGCAAAACCACGATCGCCCGCCTCTTGGCAAAATCTCTCAACTGCACGAACCGCCGGAACGGCACGGAACCCTGCGACACGTGTCCCAACTGCCTCGCCTTCGAGGATGACCGCGCTTTCGATACGATTGAAATAGACGGCGCATCCCACAACGGCGTCGAGAATATCCGCGAGCTCCGCGAAACCGTGAAGCTCCCGCCCTCCTTGGGCGAGAAGAAAATTTTCATCATAGACGAGGTCCACATGCTCTCCTCGGGCGCCTGGAACGCGCTCCTCAAAACCCTCGAGGAGCCGCCCGCGCATGTCGTCTTCATCCTCGCGACGACCGAACTCCACAAAATTCCCGATACGATCGCTTCGCGCTGTCAGCGATTCGACTTCGGCGCCTTTTCGACCGAAATCATCGCCGAGAAGCTCGCCCGAATCGCGAAAGCCGAAGGAGTCGCGGTCGATCCCGACGCGATCGAAATGATCGCGCTCGCCGGAGAGGGCGGAATGCGCGACGCCGAAAGCCTCCTCGCCCAAGTGATCAGCCTCGAAGACACGCACGTGACCGGCGCCGAAGTGGCGTCCATTCTCGGCATCAGCGAACGAAAAACCGTCTTTGAATTCGTCGAGGCGCTCGGTCAAAAAGATCTCGACCGCTCTATCCTCCTCCTCGAGGCGCTCTCCGAAAAAGGCGCCGACTTCCGATCGTTTGCCGGCGCTCTCACGCACTTCCTCCGCGAACTCCTCGTGCGAAAGCTCGGCGCGGTCGCCCGGGAGAAACTCGCTTCCCGCGCCTTCGCCGAAGAACACGCCTCTCTCGAACGCCTCGCCGCGCTCTTCTCTTTCCCCGAACTCGCGCGTCTCTTGGAAATCATCCACCACGCTCGCAAAGAAATCCGCTTCGCTTCGATCCAACACATCCCCCTCGAAATCGCCGCCCTCGCGTTTATCTTTTCAAAAGAAACCGCTCTCGATATCAAGACGCACCCCGTCGAAACGCCGCCCCCCCCTCGCAACATTCCGGCACCCGCCCCGTCCGTTCCGCCCGCCGCTCCTCCGAGTGTCGAGCCCGCCCCGGTCATTCCGAAAAAAAATGAATCGAACGAAAAAAAAGAGGAGACTCCCCCTCTCCCACTCTCAATCGTTCAAGAAAAATGGCCGCTCTTCCTCAAAGAGGTCAAGCGTCGAAACGCTTCCCTTACCCTTTCCCTCTCAAACGGCTTCCCTACAACGTCAGAAGCGGGAACACTCACCGTCTCCGTTAATCGCGCCTTCCACAAAGAACGACTCGAGAAACCCGAGCACCGCTCCATCATCGAAGACGCTCTCGCTGCCGTTTTCGGAGAGAAGACGCGCCTTTTTGTGGAATACGCCCCCGAAAAATCCGCCCCCGATCCCCTCACGGAAAGCGCTCTCGCCCTTCTCGGCGGGAAAATCGTTTCATAACTCACCTTTACTCATTACTCTCGAATTCTGCAAATGAATGCGTCCCCGAGAGAATCTGTGCATTCACGAATATCGTCGGAATTCCATCGATTTCCTCTCTCTTGTGTGGCGGTCGCACCGACACAAGGAGTCCGTATTGCTCCCAAAACCAGCCCTTGATGCCCGCCCGCGTATTGTGGGACGGGGGCAAAAGAAACGGTTGGTATGATTTTTTCGTGGACGAAAAATACTTTTTGTGATTCTCATGGAGCGTCACCACTACTTTTGATTCCTTCCAATTTTTTAATTTTTCTCCGCCAGCTGGCGGATTCATTCCTAATTCTCGCTTCCCCTTCTCTCTCCGGTACCGGCACTTTACAGCAAGCGGGCATGCGCCGCACTTCGGCTTCCCCATACACACCGCGCTCCCGAAATCCATCATCGCCGCATTCAAAATTTTCGCCGGAAGAGAAAATTCTCGTTGTCTCGTTTTCTGGTTGTTTTGTTTTCTTGTTTCTCTTCTTGAAATTTGTCCGTCGGCTGGCGGATTAAAATTCTTTGTCCCTTCAAAGTACCTCCCAATAACGCGCCGCACATTCGTATCCCACGCGATGGTATTCGCCCCGTAAGCAAAGCTCGCGATCGCCGCCGCGGTGTACTTCCCGATGCCCGGCAGAGTTTCAAGCAAAGAAATATCTTCCGGAAATTTCCCGTCAAACTTTTCAACAACCATCTTTGCCGCGCGGAGCATATTCCTCCCACGCGCATAGTACCCGAGCCCCGCGTAATACGGCAAAAATTCCTCCCACGACGCGCGAGCAAGTATCTCGACATTGGGAAAGCGCAAAAGAAATTTTTCGTAGTAGAAAAGAACCCGCGACACCTGCGTCTGTTGCAACATAATTTCCGATACCCACACCTCATACGCCGAAATCCCCTCCCTCCGCCACGGCAAATGCTCCCGCCCGGCTTTCTTGAAGAAGTCGAGGAGAGCGGATTCAAAGAAGGAAATGTTTTCTTCGACACTTGACATAAATTCGAAACTATACTACATTGTCCCGACCATCGTCCGATGGTTTTTCGCGAGAGGAAAACGAGATGCCTAAGAAGATTGCAAAAAGCTCATTAAAACCCCGCTGGGAAGTAAAAGGATTTGCTCCTTCCGATGGAGAGTACTACGATTTTTGGATTATTAACGATGGGGAAAAACCTCGCAAAGCGGAGTTTTCCTCTCTTAACAAAGCACTCATATTCGCCGACCAAAAGAAGGAAGAATTCGACAAAACAGAACACTTTTTTGACGGACATGATCGAATAATTCTGGTCGATCATCAGTCCAATCGGAGCGTTTGGCTCAACAATCCCGATTTTTACAAGGCTCTGGAAGATTTTCAATGAAAATTCTACGAATAATTTCCCACCGCCTTACTGCCATTCTCCCTGAGAATGGCAGTTTTTTCATTCCCCCGAACCGCAACTCCCGCAATTCGTCGAGGGTGAATAAAGAAATCGCCTTATGCCATTCCCAAGAAACTCTTTCCTCTTGATTCGTTGATCGCGAAAAAGAATTTTTCTTATGTACCCCGCCTTATACAGCAACCCCCTGCATCGTCATTCCCGAGAGATCGGGAATCCAGACACCACCCGCTAAACATAAACACTCTACAAACAAAATTTGTAATA
>JAYRSG010000007.1:0-10065 GCA_041920175.1 Candidatus Moraniibacteriota bacterium
CCGCGCTCGGAATGTTCAATACGCTCACCGTGTCGCTTCTCGAACGGACGCGCGAGGTGGGACTTATGAAGGCGATGGGGATGAAGGCGTATGAGGTGCAGGAGCTTTTCTTGACGGAGTCGATGGTGATGGCGTTTTTCGGCGGCGTTTTCGGTCTTTTGATCGGATTTCTCTCGGGGAAGGCCCTGGGGCTCGCGATTTCCACGGTGGCGTTTTTGCGCGACAAAAATATGGGCGTTTTGGATGTCGCCTACATTCCGGAAATTTTCGTGGTGACGATTCTCCTTTTTTCTCTCGCGGTCGGCGTCTTAACCGGTCTCTATCCCGCTCGTCGCGCGACCAAAATTTCCGCCCTGAACGCCCTCCGGTACGAGTAGGGAGCAACAATTCTCAATTTCCAATTTCCAATTTTCAATTCCCGATCCCTATTTTGCATTTTGAATTTTGCATTTTCCCTATGACGCTTCGCAAAAAAATATTCTTTATTGTCGCCTACGCGGTCGAAGGAGCGATGATTGTGCTCTACGCGGGGATCAGTTTTTTCTTTCTCGGAAATCTGATCAATAACGAGGAGGCGGTGGTGAAGCGAAGCGTTGAGTGGGTAGGGAGAGCGGTGCGGCAAGATGTGGCGGATATGGATCGTCAGCTTCTTGATTGGTCGCAGTGGGACGATATGTACGCCTTTGCCGACCAGCCGACGGAGGAGTTTGTCGATTCCAATTTTCCGGTCGATTCGCTCGATATTCTCGATGTGAGTTTTATCGTCGTGGTCGATCGCGAGGGGGCGGTGCTTGCCAAAGAGGGGATGAATATTTCGACCCGAGAGCGTATCGCGGTGCCGGATGAGGTGATCGCTCAACTGGGGAAAGGGAATGTGCTGACGAACTTCGCCTCGGTTTCCGAAGGACATTCGGGACTCGTTCTTTTTTCTTCGGGACCCGCGTTTATCGCGACTCGTCCTATCACGACCTCGCTCGGCGAGGGACCGCCGCGGGGGACGGTCGCATTTGTTCGGATGCTCGACGATTCGTATCGGCGAGGACTCGGCGATTTTCTCGGATACCCGCTCACCTTCGGGATTTTAGGATCACCCGGTTTTTCAGCGGATTTTTCCGAGGCGGCGAGAGCGCTTTCCGATTTTCAAGAAACATGGACGGTCGTGGGCGACGCGAGCATTTCCGGATACGGGTTTGTGCCGGATGTGTTCGGAAGTCCCTTCCTTTTCTACAGAATTGAAAAAACGATTCCGACGTCGTTCGGGACGACCAAATTGATGGCGGCGCTTGCATTGGTCGGGTTTCTTTTGGTGGTGACGCTCCTCATATTTTTTCTCATTCACTGGACAGTGCTTTCACGGGTCAACTATTTGAGCGAGGCGCTCGCTCGCGCGAAGGCAAAGGGACTTTCGAAAGAGGGCATCGAATTTTTCGGGACCGACGAGATTGCGAAATTGGCGGGAGAGATCAATGCGCTTCTCTCGACGCTCCTCTCGACGCGTGAGAAAAGCGATGTCGCGGAACGACGTTTCGAAACGATTGCCGATACGATTCCGGCGCTTCTCTGGATGATCGGTCGGGATCGGCAGTGTCTCTACGTGAATAAACAAGGAGCCGGTTTTGTCGGGAGCGTCGAACGGGAGCGTTTTATGGAAACGTGGCAGAAACATATTCATCCGGACGATGCGGCGGGGTGCCTTGCGCGTTGCGCGGACGCGTTTGAGAATCGGAAATCGCTCTCGATGGAATATCGCGTGTCTTCCGCGGACGGGCGAGTTCATTGGATACTCGACAACAGTGTTCCGTATTCGAGCTCGACAGGGGTCTTTCTCGGATTTCTCCACGTCGCGGTCGATATAACGGATCGGAAAGGATCGGAAGAGAAAGAAATTCTGAAACGCAAAGAAGCGGAGCGCCTGAACGCCATTATGGTGAGTCGCGAACTCCGCATGATCGAACTCAAGAAAGAAATAAAAGATCTCCGCGAAAGTTCCGGGAAGAAGTAATGCCAACTTATCCTCATCTCTGCTCCCTTCTGAGTTGCCAAGATTGCAAAAAGTAATTTTTTTCACACGTTTCACGAATGCTGATCCGACGTTCAAAAAATTACTTTTTGCAATCTTGGCGTGCGTGATAGAAGACTTCAGGGTAATTCGGTATCAGAAAACTATAAATTCTTGATTATGACCAAAACAACTGCCGTCGATTCGGAAAATATTTCGGAAGCGTACGTGAAGGATCTTGAGAAGAAAGTTCGCCAGCTCGAAGACACCGAGAGAGCGATTTTGAATGTCCTCGAAGATGCGCGCCTCCTCGAGGAACAGCTCCGTCGGCAAACCGAGGAACGTGATTCGATTCTGCGATTCTTGCGTTCGATCGGCGACGGTGTCGTCGCGGTTGATTTGGGCGGAAATGTTCTCTTTGTAAATGAAATTGCCTGCCAGATCCTCAATGTCCCCGGATGCGATGCCGAGAAATGCGATGTGGGCGGAGTTCGGTGTCAGGAATTATTTTCGCTCCGCAATGAAAAGCATCCGGAGATTTCAATCGATTTTCTGGAACGGATCGTGAAGGGCGAGCGGCTCATTGAGGATATGCACGGCGTCTTGGTGCGTCCCGACGGGAGCACGGTGCCGATTGCGTTTTCCGTGAGCCCCATCCGAGGCGAAGGAGAGAAACTCCTCGGGTGTATGATCGCGTTCAAGGATATGACGGAGGAGCGTCAGGTGGAGAGCGCCAAGGATCGTTTCCTCTCGGTCGCGGCGCATCAGTTGCGGACGCCGCTCTCCGGTATGCGCTGGCACATGGAAATGATTTTGAACGGTGATATGGGCGAAGTCGCTCCGGAAGTGAAAGAGACGATTGAAAAAATACACGAGAACACCGTCCGTATGGTCGGACTCATCAATGACCTCTTGAATGTGGCGCTCCTCGATTCGGGGCAGGGACCGGAGTCTGCCGAACCGATCGGCGTTTCGGACGCTCTTGCCGAAATATTCGATGAATTGAAGCCGCTTGCGGAGAAATCTCGGGTATCTCTCGACCTTTCACTTGCCGGAAAATCTGAATCATGGAGGGTGCTTTCTTTCCCTCGACGGCTTCATGAAATATTTGAAAATTTGATTCACAATGCCGTGAAGTACAGTCGTCCCGATTCAAAGGTTTCAGTGTCGCTCGAAGCGGGAACGAAAGGGCGCTGTCTCGTTTCGGTGCGCGACGAGGGAATCGGCATTCCGAAGGCGGAACAAGGGAAAGTGTTTGGGAAATTTTTCCGCGCGTCGAACGCGCTTCGATGGAAGACGGAAGGGTCGGGATTGGGACTTCCGGTCGTAAAGAGTTTTGTCGAAGAGATGGGTGGAATGGTGTCGTTCGAGAGCGAGGAAGGCAAGGGAACGACATTTATTGTCGATCTTCCACTCGCGAAGTGATGTAAATGTATCGTTGTTCTCGTCTCTTTTGAGAGCTGCCTCGACCGAGAGAAATGATTTTTCTCACATGCTCCTCTCTATCGGAGCAAACTAGAGAAAAATCATTTCTCTCGGTCTCGGCGTGCTATGAGAAGAGACTTCAGAATTCTAACTTTTTTATTGTATTTTTATGACCGAGGCGAAAGAGAAATATATCCTCATTGTCGAGGATGACGAGTTTATTTCGGATGTGTATCGAAAGAAACTCTTGTTGGAAGGGTTTGAAGTGTCGCTCGCGCGGGACGGCGAGGAAGCGATCCGGGCGCTCCGAGCACGGAAGCCCGATCTCTTGCTTCTTGACATCATGCTCCCCCTAAAAGACGGTTTCGAAGTGCTTTCCGAATTGCGCGCCGATCCGGCGCTTTCGGATACGAAAGTGGTTGTGCTCTCCAACTTGAGTCAGGCGAAGGATATCGCTCGTGCCAAAGAATTGGGAGCTCTCGATTACGTGGTGAAATCGAATACGACGCTTTCCGATATGATCGCGCGCATTCATCGTCAGATCGAGCGGTGATGTTTTGACAGAATGTGGTATACTGAATGTCAGTGAATTATAAATTGAATTTTAAGTGTCTAAGAGTCTGTTCCAAAAGGCGTAAATATCGGCTTATTGGTATGGTAAAACTTGGCTTATATATGAGCTTTAGAACAAGTTTCCAGTAATTCTGAAATTTTTAAATTCAAAAATTATTTTTGAATTTAAAGTTTATCATTTGAAATTCTCTCTTCGTTTTCTTCTATGGGGTTTTTCTCAAAAGTCTTGGGTCATGGATCGAGCGATCATTTTCTCGCGCTTGATATTGGCACCGAAATCGTGAAGGCGCTTGTTTTTCGCATGGAAACGGGTGGTCGCGGCGTTGTCGAGGGAGTCGGTTGGGTTCGACAGCGGGCGGGCAATATGCAGAGCGGCGCCGTTTCCAACATCGCAGGTGTCATCGAATCGTGCCGCGAAGCGATACTCCTCGCCGAAGAGCAAGCGAAGGTGAAGAAAGTTCGGAAGAGTATTGTTGGCATTGCCGGCGAGCTTGTGAAGGGGACGACGACGACCGTACATTATGAGCGTGTCAATCCGGAAGTGAAGATCGGAATTTCCGAACTCCGTATGATTGTCGAAAAGGTGCAGGAGAAGGCCTATGAACGCATTCACAAACAGCTCGCCTGGGAGACGAATCAGACCGAAATCGACGTGAAATTGATCAATGCAGCGATCGTTGACGTTCGGATTGACGGCTATCGCGTGACCAATCCGCAGAACTTTCAGGGGCGCGACGTTTCGATGAGCGTTTTTAACGCCTATGCGCCGATGATTCATTTGGGAGCAATCGAGAGTATCGCCTCCGAGCTTCATCTCGACCTCATTAATATCGCGGCGGAGCCCTATGCAGTCGCCCGTTCGGTCGAAGTCGAGGATATGCTCGACTTCAGCGCGATTTTTATCGATATCGGCGGAGGGACGACGGATATTGCCGTCGTGCGAAACGGCGGACTCGAGGGAACGAAAATGTTTGCGCTCGGCGGACGCGCCTTCACGAAACGCCTGGCGCAAGAAGCCGCGCTGAGTTTCGAGGAAGCGGAAAAGCTCAAAATAAATTATTCGCTCGGCAAGCTCGACAAGGAAGCGACCGAATCGCTCCATGAATTTTTTCGCGAGGACTGTCATGTGTGGCAGGGAGGTGTCGAACTTTCTCTCGCCGAATTTTCCGATACGGATCTCCTTCCGACGAAGATTTTTCTCTGCGGTGGTGGATCTGGACTTCCCGGTATTCGAGAGGCGCTTCTTTCGGAGGAGTGGAGTGCCAACCTTCCGTTCGCAAAACCGCCTCAGGTGAGCTTTCTTCAACCGCACGATATTATCCGAGTGAGCGACGCGACGGGTATTCTCTCCAATCCCCAAGACATTACTCCAATGGGACTTGCGAATTTGGCGCTTCATTTGGCAGATGAGGAGAAATCGCTTGCGGGGATGTTGCGCCGTGCCATGGACACCGTCCAACGATAACCCGAACCTTCAAAATCCGGCACATTCCTTCGTTGTGCATTCCGGTACTCGACGCTGTATGGATACATACAGCTTGCTCCGTTCCTCATGCACGCCTCGGACTGTACCGAATTTTGAAGGTTCTTGGGAAAAAGATTAAAAATACGAGCTGCACCAGATTTTGAAGGTTCTCAAGAGATCTTTTTCCCAAAAAACAAAATCACAAAAACACCAAATCCTATGCCACATATTGCCTATATCGATCCGGATGAGGAAATTATCTCCGTTGTCGGTCGACTTCGAAAAGTCGGGGACGCGGAGGTGTGTTTTGTCGTGCCGAAGCGCGCACTTTTTTTGCAGAGTCTTGTCAATCTCCGTCTTCTTGAGCGTGAATCAAAGAAGCTCGGGAAGCGGCTCTGCTTGGTGACGCCGGATGATGCCGGGCGAGCGCTCGCCGAAAAGGCCGGAATTGAGACGAAAAGTTCTCTCGAGGGAGTCGATGGAATGTCGCCAAATGCGGGGGCAGCATCGCTTCCGGCTCGTCTTTCCCGAGTGGACCACGTTGCCAACTCCGAGAAAAAAGATGTGTCTTCAGACGGAGGACGGTCTCCTCTGCTTCATTCCGAATCCATCGGGTCATCGAGTTTTTTCATGAAAAACGAATCGGCGGTTCCTGCTCCCCTTGCTCCTCTTGAGAAAGATGAAAAAGAAGCCGCTTCTCGATTCGCCGGTGTCGAGCCGAAGGCGCCTTCTTCGGATGCCGTTTCTCTTCGAACGATTCCAGTTCGCGATCGAACACCGAAACGTTTGACGACGCTCAATTCGGTTCGGAGTGATTCGGGATCCGTGTCGTCGCCTCAGGCGTCCGTTCAAGCACCGCTTTCAGAAACGACGGACGTCAATCGATCCGCGTCTTTGCCTGTTGTCAGGAAAACTCCCAATCGTCCATCGACGGAAGATATTTCCCCGTCGAGTTCTTCGGGAGTCTCCTCGAGAATATCTTTTAATTTTCCCGCCCCGGTAACACCACTCTCGCCTCCGCTTCCTCGAGCTCCTCAAATGTCAAACACTCCGTCTCCCACTACTCAATCAGAGAAAGCGCCGGAAGCGGAACGCGCAGGAGCATCCATTACCCGCTTTTATCAGGGTCGAGCAAATGTTCAATCGGGGCAAAAGGATTCGAATTCGGAAGTCCCCGTTCCTCTCGAGAAGGATCGGAGTGTCGGAGGGCGTCGTCTTTTCCGACGAATCGTCTTTTCGTTCATTGCAATTTCGCTTCTCGTGGCGACGGGTGTTTCGCTGGTGATTTTTCTCCCTCGAGCGGAGGTGACGGTTGTGATGCAAACTCAATCCGAATCGGCTGATCTGGAAATCATTGCCCGGACGGAGGAGTCCTCGGGTGATGTTGAGGGGAAAACGATCCCGCTTCGCCTTATTGAAACGGAAAAAGATATTACGCAGTCGTTTCCGGGAACAGGGAAATCGTCGGTTTCGGACAAACGCGCTCGCGGTTTGGTAACGCTCTCCAATGCATTTGGCGCAAGCGCCCAGCCGCTTGTTGCCACTACTCGACTCGAGTCTCCGAACGGGAAAATTTTCCGTCTCGTCAAGGGCGTGACGGTTCCTGGAACGAAAGAAAAAAACGGCGAGACGGTTCCGGGAACGATCGAGGCGGAAGTGGTCGCGGATACCGCGGGAGAAGAATACAATATCGAACCGGGATCATTTACCATTCCCGGACTCAAAGGGAGCGCGAAGTACGAAAAAATAACCGCCGTTTCGACCAAGGCGTTTGCGGGTGGCGGTTCGGGAACGGACGCGATCGCGTCCGTATCGGCGGATGATGTGATTCGCGCCAAAGAGGCGTCCGAGAAGAAATTGACCGAGCTTCTCCGTGCGGAACTCGAGAAGGATTTGGAGCCGGGCGAAAAACTTTTGGATGACGCGATACTGTCCGAAACGCTCTCGTCTGGCGCGTTTCCAGGGGCGGGAGCGGTTGCACCGAGTTTTGACTATCGGATGCGTGTCTCGGCGCGCGCGCTTGTTTTCTCGGAGTCCGACGTGCGGAAAGCGGCTGAAGCGACTCTCGGTGATGGCGCGAAAGCTGACGATCTTGAAATCGAGTATACGGTTCCTCGTCCCGATTTTGTCGCGAAATCGCTTCTTGTCAAGGCGCGCGCCTCTTTCTTGAAGCAAGAAACAATTGATGTCGAGCGTATAAAGCGGAATCTTCTTGGAAAGAGTGTCGCGGAAGTTCAGGGAATTTTTGCGGAATATCCGAATATTGAGAAAATAGAGGTGGTGTTTTGGCCAAAGTTTCTGACGAACCGAATTCCGAGTCGCGCCTCGCAGGTCGAAGTAAATGTGAAAACGCCGTAACGAAATAGATTGTTTCTAAGAAGCCTGTTTTTCTGGGGAAAATTATTTTTTTGCTCGTCTTCCACTTCGTTCGAAAGCCGCAAAAAAACAATTTTCCCCAGAAAAACGTTCAGGTTTTCAGTTGTGTGAAGCTTTTTTAGGTAGGCTCATAGAGACGGGGAATTGTTGACGACCGAATGTTTTCCGTTTTATGATACGGAAGCGTTTTTTATCACTCATATGGGACTTTTCGGATCGACAACTTCCGCGCCGCCGGATCCTCACGGAAAGACGCTCTCGGACGCTGAACGAAAGGCGGCGGTTCGTCGCGTCGAATCCGATCTTTCGATACTCTATAGCGACCGATTGAAACTTGCGCGTCAAAAAACCGATCGCGATCTCGAGCTTCGGAAATTGAAAGAAGGGCGCCGCCGTCTCGATGTGGAAATCGAAAATTTCGAAAAGCAGGCGAAGAAAGACGAGGCGGATTTCCGGACCGTCGAGGAGGATATTCGTCTCGCGAAGAAGCGATTGGTCACGATGTAATTTGAAACTTTTTAGTTTTACTTTTTATTCGTACTCTTTATGGCAAGTACAAATATTCCGGTGTTACTGGGAAAATTTTTAGACAAAGTGATTCCTTCGGGGAGAATAAATTCGAGGGATTTTTCAAGAGGGAACATGCGCAATGTAGAAAGGTCTTCTAAAGAAGCGCCTGCGGAAGAGTTGGCGAAGGAACTTGCTAAAGCGCTTCAGCTGGATCAGATTATTTCCGGAATTGATTCTGGAGAAATAGGAAAGTTGAGAGAGATGATTGAAAATCAAAGAAAAGGAATTCTATAAAGGAGATATGTATGACCGCGAAGGAAATTCGGGGGAAGTATTTGGAGTTTTTCAAAAAAAAGGGGCACGCGATCGTGCCTTCTTCTTCGCTCGTGCCGGAGAATGATCCGACGACGCTTTTTACGGGGAGCGGGATGCAGCCGATGGTACCGTATCTTCTGGGTGCGCCGCACCCTTTGGGGACTCGGATTGCCGATTCGCAGAAATGTTTCCGAACCCAGGATATTGAAGAAGTGGGCGATAATCGCCATACGACGTTTTTCGAGATGCTCGGCAATTGGTCGTTCGGAGATTATTTCAAAGAAGAACAACTTTCTTGGTTCTTCGAATTCTTGATGGAGGGTGTCGGTCTCGATCCGAACCGTCTCTTTGTGACGGTATTTATCGGCGACGAAACGAATCGAATTCCTCGCGATACGGAATCCGCGGAGATATGGAGGCGACTTTTTGCGGAAAAGGATATCGAGGCGAAGATGGCGGATATTGGATCCGAGGCGAACGGATACATGGTCGGTATGGGAAAGAATGAACGAATTTTCTTCTACGATTCGAAGAAAAATTGGTGGAGCCGTGCGGGGGTTCCCGAACACATGCCCGCCGGAGAGCCGGGTGGTCCCGATTCCGAAGTATTCTATGATTTTGGAACGCAGCACGATTCCAAATGGGGACCAAAGTGTCATCCGAATTGCGATTGCGGTCGTTTTGTCGAAATTGGAAATTCGGTTTTTATGCAGTATATGAAGCGACCGGACGGTTCCTTTACGCTTCTTCCGAAGCAGAATGTCGATTTTGGCGGCGGACTTGAGCGTTTGGCGATGGCCGCTTCGGGAAAGCCGGATGTTATCGCGGCGAATCACAAATCGATCCTCGATCATCTTGAAAAAGAATCCGGCAAGACATACGGGAGCCACGAAAAAGAAACCTACGCGTTTCGGGTGATTGCGGATCACATGAAGGCGGCGGTGTTTCTCATTGCCGATCACGTCTATCCGGGGAACACCGATCGGGGATATTTTGTTCGGCGCCTTATTCGTCGGGGGGTGCGGTACGCCGACTTGCTTGGTATTAAGGAGGGCGCGTTTGCGAGCGTCGTGCGACCAATCGCCGATATGTACCGGGATCAATATCCCGAAGTCGCCGCAAGAGCGGTGGAAATCGAAAAAGCGGTTACCGAAGAGGAGAGTCGTTTTCGTGCCACTCTCGCCCGGGGTCTCAAAGAATTCGAGCGACTTGCGACGACGAGTATTTCCGGCGCCGACGCCTTCATTCTCTTTTCGACCTATGGATTTCCGTTTGAGCTCACTCGGGAAATCGCGGCGGAACGAGGGGTTTCCATCGATGAGAACGCTTTTAGAGAAGAAATGAAAAAGCACCAGGATGTTTCTCGTGCGGGTTCCGAACAGAAATTCAAAGGCGGGCTCGC
>JAYRSG010000008.1:0-2548 GCA_041920175.1 Candidatus Moraniibacteriota bacterium
AAAAACCTTGACGCCATCGAAGACAGCGTGTTCAATGGGAAAGAAAAAGAAATGGTCTTCGAGATATCCGTCGTGAAGCGCGACATCTTGAACTTTCGCCGAACACTCAAGCCGCAACGTTCCATCATCGAGTCGCTCTTTCAAAAAGAGAGTCCTTTCATCCCAAGCACTCTCAAAGTCTATTTCCAAGATTTGATCGGCACCAATATTCGACTCTGGAACATCCTCGAAAACAACAAGGAAATCATCGAATCTCTCGAGGCGACCAATAATTCCCTCCTCTCCAACAAACTCAATCTCACCATGAAAGTTCTCACGATCTTTTCGGCGATCATGCTCCCGATGACGGTCTACTCCAATATTCTCGCGATGAGCGCCGACATCCCCTTCGGAAAAAATCCGCACGCTTTTTGGATTCACTTGAGCATCATGCTCTTCATTTCCTTCATCACCATGCTCATCTTCCGTGCTCGAAAGTGGCTCTAAAACCTATGCAAACCTACAAACCTCCCCTGAGAAGTGCTTCGACGGCATCGCTCTCCTTTCTCCTGGGAATCGTTGTCATAGTCGCGATAACACTCTCTCTTCGAGTCGCCGACAATAATCGACTCTCGAAAAAAGCGGATCTCGTATCCAAAACCGTTCCCGTCGACCCATCGATTTCCGAAACCCAGCTCCTCATACAAAATGATCGCGAACAGAAATTGAGAAATCGAATTCCCGCGGAACAAAAAACCATTACCGAAACAAAGCCAGTCACCGCAATCACCACCGCCCCGGCATCGCAAGCGACAACACCTGCTCCTGCCACAAAAAAATCCGATCGTACCACGAAAACATCATAAATATAGTATGAAGAAGAAACTTTTTCTCCTTTTTTCCGTTTTTTCCCTCCTTCTCGGGACCGTGTTTCTTGTTTCTCGCGGAGAAATTTCTTTCGCAGAGGATGACGACGAGGAATACGAGGAGGAGGAGGAAGATGATGATGAGAAAGAGAAAAACGAAAGCGAACAAAACAAAACCGAAACGAACTCTCCATCCCCAACACCTCGCCCCGCAACCACTACTATGACTGCTCCAAAGACTGTGACCACCCTTCTTAAGGATGGGGATGGGGACGGACTCTACGACAACGAGGATCCGCATTCGACCATTCCCGAACTCTACATCGTCCAAGACGACAATCGAAACGGAATCGTCGATCGATTTGAGTTCCCTTCTTCATAACGAAGGCATGGACACCGCACAGAAAGAACTCGAGATATTGGAAGAACGAAGGAGTAGCAGTCATTTCTTCCGAGCGATGGGAACGGAAGCGTATATAGAAATAGTCCACCAAAAAGACGAAGCCGAAAAAGCGAACGCCTCAATCAAACGAGCTATTGAGCTCTGTTTCGAAAAAATAAAAATTTTCAGTCGGTTCGATCCGGAGAGCGAACTCTCGAAACTTAATCAAAACCTCGGCACCTTCCGAAGCGCTTCCCCCGATATGCTTTCCGTCGCTCTACGCTCAATTTCCTATCATCGGGAAAGCGACGGACTTTTCGATCCGCGCATACTTCCCGTTTTGGAAGATATCGGCTACCGATCGGACTTTTCTTTCCAAAAAATCTTCCATCACGCTTCGCAAAAATTCTTCCCCGCGCGAATAACACCTCTCAAGCGAGATCTCAAGATCTGGGGCGAAATGATTCAGCTCGATGTCCCGATGGATTTCTCCGGCATTGCCAAGGGATACATTCTCGACAAGATGACACGGAGCATTAAAAACGATGGCTGGAAAAATTTCCTCGTCGACTCGGGTGGCGACATGGTTACCCGAGGAACCAATCATGAAGGAAAAATCTGGCGCATCGACATCGAAAATATCCCCGAGGGAGACCTCCTCCTCGAAGTTTCTGACAAGGGAATCGCCACTTCCGGCATCACCAGAAGACAATGGACATCCGACGAAGGAAAACGTTACCACCACCTCATTCACCCCAAACACCCGTATTCGTTCGCCTTCGATCTCCTCTCTACGACCGTCATCTCGGTTTCCGCCGAACGCGCCGATTTTCTCGCCAAAACCCTTTTCCTGATGGGAAGGAGAGAAGGACTCGCCTGCGCCGAAAAACATATGATCCCCGCCATTTTCGTCGAAGACGGAAAAACACCCGCCTGGCACATTTCTTCCGAAGTCAAAAAATATCTTTCAAAATGAGAATTCGATTATGAAAAAATATTTCCTTCTATTCGTCGGCACGCTCCTTTTTATTCCTTTGGCGATACAAGCTGAAGAAGTTTCTCCGAAACTTTTTTATCCCGACAATCTCGTTCTCGATTCCGATCTCGATGGATTGAGCGATCTCGGAGAAACAACACTCTTCAAAACCGATCCGAAAAATCCCGACACGGATGGCGACGGCTGGTACGACGGCACCGAAATCCTCACCAAAGGAGATCCGCTCGATCGTACCGCGCCCTCGGCAACGACCACAGTTTCAACCAACGCATCTTCGGTGGAAACTCCCTGGATATGGTATCTCACTCGAGCCTCGGGACTCAT
>JAYRSG010000009.1:0-2989 GCA_041920175.1 Candidatus Moraniibacteriota bacterium
CCGAAAAGAACGGGGCATCCCCATCGTCCGCCCTGTGGATTTTCTCCGGACTTTGGGGCCGGAGTAAATCAGAAACCTTCAACCTTCTCCGTTCCTGTTTCCTCTTTCATTTTCAAAAACAACAACCCGCCTAAACCGGCGGGCAGGCACATCCCCGTTTGGGGATTTTTGTTTTTTTTCTCTCTCTTTCTCTTTTCTCCCCGTTCCACAAACGACCGTTTGTGAAAGCGAAGCGTGTTTTGTCGCCCTTGACACCCCTCACTAAGAATGTATACTGTACAATACAGTATTAATCAATTCATCCACCCAATTATATGAGCACGACACGGACGTACAAAACCCTGGGGTTTTCGGTTCCCCCCATGATGGCCGCCCGCATTGACGAAGTGGTTCGGGAACGCCAATTTACGCGAAGCGAGTTATTTCGCGAGATGTTTCGGGCATGGGAGAGGATAGACAAAGAGGCGCGGAAAAACATGGATTCCGACGAAGAAATCATGAAGTTGTTTGCCGAAGTCCAAGAGGAGGAACGAAAAAATCCGACTCCAAAGAAAAAACTTATCCAAGAGTTTCGAGAAATATCAAAACTCTTACAAAAACGAGCAAAAGAACGCGGCCTCGTGGTAACGGAAGATGGGGAAATTCTTGAAAAACAAGGAGTATGAAGGATGCTCAAAAAACGAGCTTGCGAGTCGTGTTGGATACCAATGTCTATATTTCCGAAGCGTATCTTGGTCAGAAAAAAAAGACAGGAAATCTTTGGCTTCTCGCGATTGAGAGACGGTACGCTCTTGTTGTTTCACCGTTTATTATCCATGAATTCATGGAAAAACTGCGAGAGAAGTTTGGCGCTTCTGAAGATGAACGGGAAAGCATAAAGAAAAAATTGGCAAAGGTGGCAGAGATTGTTCGACCAGAGGCGGAAACGGTATCATCGGCAATACCCGATGATCCCGACGACAATCATATTCTCGCCTGTGCCCTTGCCGGAAAGGCCGACCTCATCGTTTCGGGTGATCGACATCTTCTTACCCTTAAAGAATACGAGGGCATCCCCATTGTCCGCCCCATGGACTTTCTCCGTACTTTGGGGCATTCGTAAAATTGAATTCGGTGTACGAACGCTCCCGCCGCGGCGGGGTGCCCTGCACCCGTATACGTATTCGGATTCAGGGCCCCGATGCATCGGGGCCCGTACAATACGGGAACAGGGCGATTACATAGAATCGCCCGTACGATACGGGATCGGGTACGGGTGCAGGGCGAAAGATATTTCGCCCTTACAAGCCCGCGCCTTGAACCATCCCCGCCTGCATCGTCTTTGACGAAGTCAATGCGGGCAGGCAGTAGAAATTTAGAGACCCGCCCCCTGAATTTGCCAATAGAAATTTGAGCACGTCGTATCCCGACACCCGCATTTCCACCCGCCGCCCTGGACGGAGCAGACCATGCCGACGAAGTAGGCGGGAGTGCCGGCGGAGGTGGTCGAGAGGTCCGGATCGGTGATCGTCGCGTTCGCGGGGCCGGCGCACTAGCACCGAAAGCTTTCGGTGCCAGTCGCCGTTCAGGGTTCCCGTGCAGGTACTGAAGTACTCTGCCCAGTTGTTGATGCCCGGATCGAAGTAGTAGCCTTTGGTGTAGACGATCCGGGTCGTGTCGCCCGTTTTGCCGATGGTCGCGGTGATCGTCGTCGGGTCGCTACTCGTGCGCTTGGCATTCATGAGGTGCTCACGGCATCCTACAAAACTTCTCGCGACGAAAAATTGTGGATATGCTTTATATACATGGCGTAATCGCCGATTTCTTTCTTGATCTGATCAAGCATAAATTTGATATCCACATGTCCATACTTGTGTACCACCTGATTACGAAGACCGACGGACGGTGCGATTTTCAGGGAAAATTCAACAGGAAGCACCGCATGTGTCCCAAGCACTGTGAACGTGCTCTGGTAATCATCCTCCATATGAAAACCGGACTCGACAATGATGTGCGTATTGATATCTATCGCCGTATCCACGATGAGCTGGAACAGGCGTTCGACGGCACGGAGCTTTACCAAGTCTTCAAGAAGAACGCGGGAGTCTTCCGCGAGAAGTGCCGATATCTCGCCGAAATACCCCTCCATATCCGAAAGCTTACTCGCAATAAGTTCCGTATTTATCATACCTTGGCATCGTTGCAAATTAATTTTCTCCGTTTACGAACACAGAAACTCGACAATTCCTTGACGATGGTCATGTTTTTAGGGAGATCATTTTGTGACCGTGTCCTTTTGAAGAAATCGTTCAAGTGAAGCGGCGCGAAGCGCGCGGAGCGGTTTTGTCTCGACAAAAAGTTTGAAAGCGTACATGCGCAATTCGGAAAAAATCCCGGGACGCTCCTCATAAAGAACGACACCCGAGTCAGTGATATTTTTGAGGAAAAGCGGTGACACGGCTCGAAGATCAACGAGGTCGAGGTCTCGTATCGCACATGCTTGGGACATATCCCTTTGCATATCAATCGTTTCAAGGAGATTTTTTTTGCGCGCGGAAACGAAGCCGATGTCAGTATCGCTTTTCGGGTGAGTTTTACCGCTTGCTTGAGAGCCAAAAAGCACGAGCAACTGCAACCCGTTTTTCTCTGAAAATTCCCGAAGAAGTTTTTGGTCAAAGGTTTTTCTCATGCCTTGAATGTAACAAAAAGCGCGGGAGCGGTCAATTTTTTCCGTTCCCGTATTCTGTATCCGTTCCCGCTTCCGTACGGGCGATTCTCTGTAATCGCCCCGAACCCGAACCCGTATGCGGGAACGAAAAACGGGAATGGGCACGAATACGAATCGAATGCAAACACAAATGTGAATGCGAATGCAACACAAGAACAGGGCCCCGAACCATCGGGGCCCGTACGCAATCCTCCTCATCCTTCAATCATGCGAATCAAGGTTCAAGCCCCGCCCCCTGTATCTGCCAATAAAAGTTCGAACACGTTGTATCTCTGCACCCGC
>JAYRSG010000010.1:0-8904 GCA_041920175.1 Candidatus Moraniibacteriota bacterium
CGCCGTCCGCGTTTTCTTCACCTTCATATTTCGAACCGCGATCCCGATAAGACTGATACGATCTATGGATTCTCGTCGTTTGATGCGAAAGAGTCGCTCTATTTTCCCATAGAGCTCCGCGAACATCACCTCGCTCGAACGAATGGAATCACGACGAAAAATTTTACGCGCGCGACAATAGAGCGAAAACGAACCGCGAACGGTGATATAGAAAATGAGAAGGATAACAAAAATAACCAACCGAAAAAACGTTTCCTTGAAAAATCTCGGGATACCGATAAATCCCCGCCACGCACGCACGAAAAAATTCGCCCGCACAGAAAGATGAGACGACTCCACAACCGCGACTCCATGTGCCGCGGCATCTTGGACATCCTTTTTTTCTTTTTCTTTTTTGTTTCCGAAAAAGGGAAAATGCATAGAGATGCTCAACTACCAACTACCAACTGACAACTGACAACTGACAACTGACAAGTGACAGGTGACAACCACCAACTCCTCACTACTGAGAGTCTGTCTAAAAAGATTCACAAGACTGAAAATTTGAACGTTTTTCTGGGGAAAATTGTTTTTTTGCGGCTTTCCTGCCTTGCCGGCAGGCAGGCGAACGAAGTGGAAGACAAGCAAAAAAATAATTTTCTCCAGAAAAACAGACTCTCTAGACACGCTCTGACAACCAATTCACTTCGGCGCGCCGCCGTAGGAGAAGACGACCGGAGCGACGTTCGGGTCTTCCTCAAGACCCGCGCCTTGCTGAATATTCACCCCGCGTTTGTATTTCAATTCTTTCTCCAAATTCGCTTTTTCCATACCGCGATAGACACCCAAGAGACACCCGTCACGCATCGAAAGCGCGGTTTTCGCGTACGCCAAATATTCGAGGTCATGCGTTACCATAATAAGGGTTTTTCCGTTTTCATTCAAAGTGCGCAGCAATTTGAGGAGCGCCTCGCCCGCGTCGTAGTCGAGGTTCCCCGTCGGCTCATCAGCAATGATCACTTCCGGATCGGTAATGAGTGCGCGCGCGACCGCGATACGCTGTTGCTGACCGCTCGAGAGATCCATTGGGTGATAGTCCGCCCACGCCGCGAGATTCACGGCTTCGAGTTCTTTGTAGGCGCGCTCGAACGCCGATAAACGATCCCATCCCAGGAGAAAGAGCGGGAAAGAAATATTCTCGAGCACACTCAAAGACTTCACCCAGTTGGACTGCTGATACACCATCCCGATATGACGTTTGCGGAATTCCGACCGATAGTCCTCTTCGATACCGGGCGCGTAGAGATTTTTTCCGAGAAAGGTCATTTCGCCCGAAGAAGGACCTTCGAGTCCCAAGATAATATGAAGGAGCGTCGACTTTCCGCACCCCGAGGGCCCGAACACGATGAGGAAATCTCCGCGTTCCACCGTAAAGGTGATCCCCTTCAATACATTGATAATCTGCGTTCCAACATGAAATGACTTGTGCACATCAGTCACCGTAATAACGGCCTCCGCGGTCGCCCGCGGAGATTCATACGCGCCGCTCGATGCCAAATCGGGAACGGGAGCGTTTGGGGGCGTATTCGAAATGGGAGTGATCACCTCGGTCATAGTATTTCATTTTCCGAAAATGGATTTGAGACTCGAAAAGACAATATCGAGCGCGTTCTCCGTCGCTTTGGGCGTGATTGAGACAATGTCGATCGACTGCCCCACATTGCCGGCCTTGTCTTTGGAGAGAATGCGGAGATGATAGACCTTCGATGGCGAAAGTTTGGAGATGACGACCGTATGATTCGAGACGAGCGCCGCGTCTTCCTGCGTCTTCTGCGGATAGGACGATCCCGTCCCCTCGCCGTATTCGACCTGCGCCGTCGCCGATTCATCCGTCGTCCACGTGACGATGAGCTGCGCTTCCGGCTCGCTCTGACTCCCTTCGGCGTTCTTTACAATCACTCCCTCCACATTGGCGTCGATAATCTGCGGCGCGCGCGTATCGGTCGCCGTCGTGAAGCGAAGCGTATCCGACGATGCCTCATTCCCGAAATTGTCGCGCCCCTTTACGACGAGCGTGTAATTCGTCTGCGGCAAGAGGTTCTTGACGAGCATTTTGTGTTCTCCCTTGGTCATTTTCACATCCACTTCATCCTTCGAATCGGCGGAATTCCCTTCCGGGGCATAAGAAATAATGGAAGAAACTTCGGTATTCGTCACCCACGACACGAGGAGCACCGTCTGCGCCGTTCCCTTCACTTGCTGAATTTTGACATTTTCGATCTTGGGACGCGGCAGGGTCTCGAAAGAGAGCGTGTTGCCCTCATACTCTTCCTCCTCGCTGTCGACCGTGTTGATCTTGTAGAAATATTTCGTTCCGTCGAGCAAATCCTCGAGGCTCGTCGTATAGGTCGTCTCGGCGCTCGACGTCGATATTTCCTTGACGAGCCCGAAGGCCTCCGTCAATCCGTAATAGATCTTCACCTTGTCGGCGCCCTTCACGGTGAATTCCAAAATGGCACTCGAGAGTCCGACGCTCTTCGCCTTGGGGTCAACAATCGTCGGCGCGGGTTCGGTCTTGAACGACTTCTCGCCCGAAACACCGGTATTGCCATCCTCGTCCGTCCAACGGGCGCGATAGTGATAGGTCGTGCCGGGAGAGAGGTTCGAGAGCTTGATCTCATGATCCGTCACCTGCTCGGAGTTGCTCGGCTCTTCCGCGTAATAATCTCCCGAACCCTTCCCGTACTGCACTTTGCTGTCGGAGCCGCGATCGGTGGACCAGCTGATCGTCGCGCTCTTTGTCGTGATAAGCGAAACCGACGGACCCGAGGCGAGACTTGACGCTTCGGTATATTTTCCCGTCGGATAGAGCGAAACAATTTCACTGAAAGCGCCGCAATTGTTCACGTCGTCGCAGGCACGCACCTTATAATAGTGCGTGATTTGCGTAAGCCCCGTATCGACAAAAGCGATGCCGTTCGTCGAGGCGACTTTGGAATACGTGCCACTCTCGCTCTCGGCGTGATAAATCTGATAGGAGTCAACCCCCGAGCCGACATCGGAGGGCTCCTCCCACGAAATCGCAATCTTCCACGATTCGGTATTCTTGACCGACACGTCGGCGATATCGATATTCAAGGGAATGCCGGGCGCGCTCGTGTCCGCGACAAACGGGACACTCATATACGCGCCGTAATTGATAACGCCGCCCAAATCTTCGGGATTTTTCGCCGTCACATAAAAAATATTGTCGTGCTGGGTCGCAAAGGCGGACGCCGGCACCGACTCGACGCCGGCAAGCGTAAAAATACATTCATCTTCCGATGGCACCGTGTTTATCGTATAGCAGTACGTCAAATCGTCGGCATCACCCGAAAAAGACGCCGGCGGATCCCAACTGAAAGCGAACGAGTTCGCCGTATTGCTCTCCGGTATCGCCTGGAGACCAAGTGGCGCCGTCGGTCCCGAACCCGCGTAGTAGAAGCGGACTCGAGACGTTCCGGAGGCGATGTTTCCGGCATTGTCAATCGTCCGAAGATAGAAAGAGTTTTCTCCGGTGTCATAGGCCGCGTCAACAATATCGAGAAGCGTCTCGGTGATAGTCGCCGACCACCCGTCGCTTACCGGCTCGTCGGCAATTTGATACTGATACCCCGCCACTCCGGAATTGGTCGCCGGATTCCCATCACCGTCAACCGCCGCGCTCCAGAGGAACGAAAAATCATCGTCGGGAGAGTACACCGCCGGCGCCGCCGTCACCCCACCCACCGGGTTGCTCGGCGCCGTCCCGTCATACCAGTAGACGAAAGGGATCGTAAAAACGACACCGGTATTCTGCGCATTGTCTTTCGCTTTGACGGAAAGCGTGTATTTTTGTCCCGACACCAGCGCCGCGCCATTGGTATCAACCGACGCCGTATACGAATTCCCCGTTTGGAAATCTCCATTCGTCACCGGATCCGAACACGCGGGCGACGTAAAACACACAAAGTATCCGGCAACACCCGATCCGTCCGTATCCGTCGCCGCCGACCATTCAAAGTAGGGCGCGGAGTAGTTGTACCAGGTCGCGGTCGTCACATTGGTCGCGCCGCCCGACTGATTCTTGGCAATGAGCGAGGGCGTCCCCGGCCACGCGGGCGCCACGAGATCTTCGGTCGCGACGAGTCCGACGGAATTCAGTTTCACCACCTCGTTCCCGTTCCCGAGGAGGATCGCCTGCCACACAATGCCACCCGTCGAAGCGGGAAAGGTCGGGATATTCGTCGAGATGGTCGTCACGGCATTCGCCTCGCCATACCCGCTCGAAGTCGCCCAGGCAGAGCCGTTCCAGTACTGCCAGGTTGTCCCACCATTACTTGAGAGGCGGAAGGTAATATCCCCCGGCGCTTCTTCGCTCGACGAGAAAGAATCCCACTTCTCAACACCCGAGGTATGGACGGGGTCGGAGAGTTCGACGGTCTCATAACTGCTCGAATAGGGCGTCGTCTGAAACGAGGCGCGCACCGTATCGCTTATCCGGATTTCGTCAATGCTCCCGTTCAATATCGCGGGCGCCGCTCCCGTAAATTGCCCGCCACCCGAGAGTCCCCCGAGGACAAGCGGATGCGCGGTATTTGCCGGAGAACCGGCGAGACCCTCGCTGTCCACTTCCGTCCCGTCGACATACAGACGAAGCGTCGAGCCGTTCGAGGTGGCGGCGATATGGTGCCAGTTCGCGTCCTGACTCGTCGTCGACGACTCGACGAGTTCGTTCGCGCCGTACGCCCACACCGTCGCGTCGCTGTTTGCCGTGAGTCCCACACCGGCATAGAGTTTGCCGCGATACGCCGCGATCGCACCGAGCCGTTCGATCACATTCGTCCAGCCGGAACGCGCCGCATCGCCGCCGATTTTGGTCCAAGCGCTAGTATCATATTGCCACACCTCGCCGTCACCGGCGCTATCTCCGAGTCCGACGATGAGATTGCCATTGTAACTCTTGATCGATCGAATCCGCTCATAGAGAAGGTCTTCCCAACTGCCATCGGGAATCCCGTCGCCCACGAATGCGGCGCCGCCCCAACTCGACCCGTTCCACTTCCAGATCTCCGCATCGCCCGCGCTCGCACCCAATCCCGCATAGAGCTCATTCCGATACCACGCGAGTGCTGTCACTTCTTCATAACCCGCGCCCCAACTCGAATTGGTACCATTCCCTCCAAGCTTTATCCAGCCGCTCGTTCGCGTACATGAGGCGGTGTCACACGTCCACACATCGGCGTAGTTCGCGCTACTTCCGAGACCGACGTAAATATCTGTCCCACGCGAAGTCATGCTCCATACAGCGGCATGCCCCGTCGTCGCCCACGATTGCCCGCCCGACCCCGACGCATCGCCACCCAATTTCGTCCATCCGGTCGTTGTATCGCAGGTGCTTGACCCGGAAATATCGCATGCCCAGAGCTCGCCATCTCCCGCTGCCGTCCCTTGGAGTCCGACATAGAGTGTGGTTCCAATAACTATCATTGCCGGTACTGACCGCTTCGTTCCCGTCGCCCACGAATTGTCTCCCGATTCATCACTGTCTCCGCCGATTTGCGTCCACGTCGTTCCGTTCCATCGCCACACCTCGGCGTCACCACTCGTCCCACCCCCTAAACCAACAAAAAGATCACCCTTGTACCCCGTCATGGATGTGACCGCTCGGTAGGTAACGGTCGAGACCGACGGGTGCCCGTACGCCCACGAACTATTGATACCCTGCCCGCCGATCATGGTCCAATTCGTTTCGTCGAATTCCCAGACCTGCGCGTTCGAATTCGCGATATGCGGGGTTCCTCCTCCCACATCAAATCCCGTCCCCGCATAGAGCTTGCCGCCCGACACCGCCATCGATTCGATGCTGTGCAAATTGAACCCGCCCCAGCTCTTGTTGAGATATTGCCCAGCAATGCGTGTCCAATTCGTATTGGTATCACATGTTCCACTCGTATCACACCGCCAGAGTTCTGCTCCGGCCGAACCGGCAGCACCACTCACGCCAACAAAAATATTTGTTCCGATGAACGCAAGGCTCGACGCATACACAAGAGACGCACCACTGGTAAAACCCCATGAGTTGTCTCCGTTCGCATCGCCGTCGCCGCCAATTTGAGTCCATGAGGGACTCGCTCCATCGCAACCGGTACACTTCCACACATCCGCATCACCATTTGGATTCGTCGCCGATGTATCTCCGGTACTTGCGTAAAGATTCGAACCATTGATCGCAAGACTCCACACACGTTCAAGTGTGTTTGTCCAACTCGACCCAATACCATCACCACCCACTTGTGTCCACCCGGACGTCGTCGTACACGTTCCGCCGAGATCACATCGCCATACATCCGCATCTGTCGCCGAAACACCGAGCCCCACATAAATTACTGTTCCGCTGGATGCAATAGACCGAACCTCTTCTATCGAATTGGTCCAACTCTGCCCACCGGCGCCCGTTGCATCACCACCGCGCTTCGTCCAACCGGATATTTCTGTGCAACTCGAGGTAGCGCAGGTCCAAAGCTCGCCATCTCCGCCACCCGTTCCAAGTCCGACCGCGAGCGTCGTCCCGTTGACAATGTGAAGCGCGAGCACCTCCTCGTATCCGGTCGTCCATGATTGCCCGCCCGATCCCGATCGATCTCCACCTATTTTGGTCCAACTCGGACTTTCACCGTCGCAATTGGTACATTTCCACACTTCGGCATCACTCGTTCCGGTTCCGAGTCCCGCATACACCGTCGTTCCGTCCGCCACCATACTGGTCACGCGCTCATAAGGACCGGGCGCTGTCGTGAGCCAGCTCGAGTTGATCCCATCGCCGCCCACCTTGGACCAACTCCCATCTTTGTATCGCCACACTTCCGCCTCCGCCGATCGATTCCCGAGACCGGCATAGAGATTGGTCCCATCCGAGACCAAAGACGACGCATCCTCGTAGGTGCCGTCTTCCCAGCTCGAATTGATGCCGTCCCCGCCAATTTTTGACCAGACCGGACTCGTACTGCAATCCGTACATTTCCACACCTCGGCGTCGCCCGTTACGGTTACTCCCTGCGTTATGCTTCCCAGAGCCACATAAATATCGCCCCCGACAACCACTTGCCGCCACACGAAATTTTTGCTATTTGCGTCCCAACTCCGGTTGAATTCGATGTTTTGCGAAGCGCCGTTTTGATTCAAAAGATCGGGACCGCCCACCTGCGTCCACGAAGTCGCGGCGGCGACATTCGGTTCGAGTTCAAAAACAACCTTGCCGGTTTCATTATCATAGTAGAGCTTGTAAGCGCCCTTATCGAGAATTCCCTGCCGGAACCGACTCGTCGTGCTCGAGAATCCGGACGCGAATTTGGTCCACGCCTCAATGGTAAAGTCTCCGGTGAGCGACGTCGCATCGCTATCCCCCGCCGACACAAACGTCGTCGAGCCATTCAGGGTAAGCGCGTTGTTGAGACTCCCCGCGCCGAAGCTCCCCGTCCCCGTCGCGATCGAGGCATTATTCGCATACGAAGACGCGTCGCTCGCCGTGTCCCCGTTCGACTCATCGAAATGATAGAGCGCCATCGTGTCGGTATCCGATGCATAGTTCTTGACCGAGAGCCGCGCCCTTCCGGATGCATCCACCGTCACTCCGCTCGAGGCGGTATATTCCGCGGGCGTCGCGAAATCCCACGTTTCCGTGATTTCGCCATCGGCGAAAATGCTCCGAATGTGTCCGGAAAAGAAAAGATACGCACCCGAGAGAACAAGCGCCGACACCACGGAAACCCCGATATATTTCGGTGTAAGCAACGTAAAAAATCGCATCACGCCCAAAAGCATCCGCCCCACGAGGGACCGACGCCGACGACGAACGGGAAACGATTTGTATTTTGATATATACCCTCCCAGAGGCGTTCAAAAACAAATGAAACGCATATTGGCATTATACACCAAAACGGATGAAAAAAATCACACACCCGTTTATCATTGAAAAGATTTTCCCGCCGTTCTTATTTCACCGGAAGAACCTCGATATCATCGAGGCATGTTTCCATTTCATCTCGCCGCAAGAGTCCCTCGATCGCACCGTAGTGCTGGACAACGCTCGCGCCGTTCGCTATGCCCCACCGGAGCGAATCGGAGAGGGACTTTCCGAGAAGTGTCGCCGCGAGGAACGCGCTCCCGAAGGCGTCCCCCGCCCCGGTCGTTTCAATCCCTTTGCTCGGATGACGCGACACCGCTCGGAGCATCTCCGCTTTGTCAAATCCCCACGCACCTCGCATCCCGTCCGTCATCGCGATCGTCTTCGCGCCCGCATCCCGCAACACGCGGAGGAGCGTCGCTTCATCATTCAGCGCTTCACGAGACAACTTCGGATCGATGTGAAGCGAAAGCTCGGTCGCTTCGTCTTTGTTGAGGAAGAGGATATCGGACGCGGCGACCGCCCGGAGGACGAGCGCGGGATCGTCCTTCATATTCCTCTGCCCGGGATTCACCGCGAGCTTCGCGCCCGCTTCCCGCGCCCCTCGGATCGTCTCTCGCATATTCTCTTTCCAATCGCCATTGAGGGCGCTCATCACGACCCACGAGGCGCCGGAAAAATTTTCCGCTTTCACTTGGAATCGCTCGGCGGCGTCGCGATTGTAAAAAATCGTCCGATCGCCGTCCGTGGTAAAAACGAGAATCGCCGAAAGATCGCTCTTCACTCCCTCGTACTGTTCGAGATGACCCATGTCAACCCCCTCGCGCTCAAATTCACGACGAATCCACGCTCCAATATCGTCATCACCCGTCGCACCGTACACAGCGGCCGGAATGCCGAGCCGTGCCAAGCCCACCGATGTATTGGCCGCGACTCCCCCCAAGGCCTCGTACCGATCCTCCACCTGATACTTCGCCCCCGCCTCAAACATAACCTTCTTC
>JAYRSG010000011.1:0-6616 GCA_041920175.1 Candidatus Moraniibacteriota bacterium
GTCGCCACAAAGCGAAGGCGAGAGCACTCCGATGGCATAATCGGGAAGGTCAGGAGTTCGAATCTCCTACAGTCCACGAGAGTTGCTTGCATAGTTTGGTTGTCGCCACAAAGCGAAGGCGAGAGCACCCCGATGGCATAATCGGGAGGGTCAGGAGTTCGAATCTCCTACAGTCCACAAAGCTTAAGGTGCGGGGTTCTATCCGGGAAAGAGGTGTTCCCCGCCTACCGGCAGGCAGGGATTCCTCTCAGGTCCACAAAACGTTTCGTTGAATGTCATTTTTCATCATATGATGCTTTTAGAAAGGCGACTTGTATCTAAACTTGAAGATTATACTGTCTCGCATGATAGCCGTACTGAGCTTGTTAATTTTGTTGAATATATTCCCAGAACGATCTGGCCACGTTGGAATTACCTCTTTTATTCAAAAAGAAAGTTTACTAAAAAAATTCGTCATATTCTTGATGATTGCATTGAAGAGAAGTACATTGACAAGTCCTGTGTCGAGGAGCTTTCCGTCACGCGAAAAGGAAGAAATTTTATATCATGGTCAGGATTTTGCGAGGAATTCTACAGAAGAAGAAAGCGTTTTACAACGGTTCTTTTCTCGTCAACTCTTTCTTCAATTTTAACAGGGCTGATCGTGTACTTTTGGTCTGCAATTTCCGTGATATTCAAGTGATAAACTCATGTGCGATCACTGGCCATCCAAGAGTATAAAGACAAAAAGAGGATACAAATGTAATGGCAAATTCAGCCTCGTTGTCTTTTATGTTTCACCAACCGTTCCTAAAAATCTTGAAAAAATACCGAGACTCTGTGTTAGAAGATGAATATGCTGTTATTGATGAATTGAGTGCATATGCCACAAAGCGCGAAGACTGTTACGAAAGAAAACGAGAGGAGGGCGCTCGACATATTGCAGCCTCTGTACTTTTAGTAACGCCGAATTTCCAGAAGGCTCTTTTCTTGTGGCATGCCAAGATTCAATGTTGGACGCAGCCGGGAGGGCATGCCGATGGCAATCCGGATCTCCACGCCGTCGCCCTGAAGGAACTCGAAGAAGAAACCGGCGTGACGAATGCGAAACTCGCCTCTCTCGTTCCGCTCGATATTCATCGCTTTGACTATGCTCCCGAAGTGTTCGGGTATCGAAAGAGTATCTATAATGTGTGCTTTATCGCGATTCTTCCGGAAAATCAAGAGCCAAAGATTATGGAACCGGAGAAATGCGAAGCCATGCGCTGGGCGACGCCGGAAGAAGCTTTCGGTATGATACGTTCAAAACCGCATGAAGGCGCGGAAAGACTCATCCGAAAGTGGCAAGAGTTTGGGGAAAAACAGAGAGTGTAGAGGAAATGAAAAGGGGAGACTCGGATGTTTTTTCGGTCTCCCCAGGGGGTTAGCGTGTTCTTTTTTTCGCAAGGATCCAGACGTGTTTCTCGTCGCTCCCGCAGTCTTTTTCGTTGAGAGTTTCGAGAATCGTGAATCCGCACTGCGATACGATGCCGAGGTTTGTCTCCGTATCAAAGTAGCTCCACGCCATCTTTGATCCGCAGAATTCAACCCTCTCTTTGTAGGTAACGTCTTCCGTGCCGACGGTAATGAGGAGTCGCCCGTTCGGCTTGAGGGCGCGCGCAATTTCGGCGATGACTTGGATGTGCCGGTCTCGCGGAGTATGGAAGAGTGCGTAGAGGGAAATGACCGCGTCGAATTGTTCACTCGGAAAGCGATGATCCAGGAAGTCTCCCAGAATATACTGTGCCGAGGGGATATTGTTGCGCGCCATTGCGATATGCTTTTCCGATATGTCTATGCCGGTAACCCTCAATCCCTGTTGCGTGAGATAGAGATCGTAGGGAACTCCCGATCCCGATCCGAGATCCAATACTTCCGCTCCTTGTTCAAGTCCTCGAACGAACTTCTCGAAAAAGAGATGCTCAAACGGGGTGAGCGAGAGTCTGTTTCGGTAAACGCCGGAGTAATTCCCTTCGTTGTAGCCGGTTTTTACCGTTTCCTGCATCGATTTTTCATTCATGGGTCGATCCTTTTGAGGCAAGAGTGCGCAAGTGGACAATCGTCGCATGTCGGGAATGTTTCGTGGCAATAATTCCTGCCGATGAGCCAAAGAGCCGTTCCGAGAAGAGCCGGAAAACAATGACATTGCTCCCTGAGGTTTCGGTGGAGTTCTTGCAATCCTTCGCGACTTTCCGTATTGAAAAACCCGCTTCGATCAAGCACTCTCTTGAGATGCACGTCGATAGCCAGAGGAAGGTTTTCGATGTCGTCGAACTGAACTCGAAAATCTCTGGCAAGCATGAGTATGGCAAGATTCGCCTTTTTTTCACCGATGCCTTTCAGAGAGAGGAGATTTTTCTTGGCATCCGAGAAATGGTCGAGACCTTTCCAAAGATTTTCGGCTTTTCCGGAAAACTTCGAAACAACGGTGTCGCATGTCGAGATGATATGTCGAGCGGTTGTCTTCGGGTATCGGTGCAGAGCTTTTTTTCGGGCGATGATCTCGCTTAGCTCATTCTCGTCCATAATCGCTATGCGCCCCATATCCAAATGACCGAGGCGTTCCTTGAGAAGAAACGGGCTTTCCCACGCTACCGATGATTTCATGCTTTGGTCGAATATGAGACCGAGCACAAAGGCGAGGGGGTTTTCAAGGATGAAATCATTTGCTTCTTTTCGGCTCGCGTAGCCTTTCTCTTTCATCGAGAGGTTTGGCATAACATCCCTCTCGAGAAATCTTTCAAGTCGGGCAATATACTCGTTCATAGCCGGTTCTCTTTTCGGAGGGTTTTGGAATGGCGACGTCTCATTTGTAGATGAAACGCTGCCCGTTTCTTGATCCGCGTTAGTCGTGCCGCAGGTTTTCCTGGAGTTCTTTGGTCGTAATCGACCAGTTTCTCGGGTTAGCGTACTTGGGAACATCCAAGTTCTTTATGGGAATGAATGTGACCATTCGGTGATGCTCCTTGTACATTTCGCGGAGTGTGTCCAAACGTTCTTGAGACTCGTAGATCGCCCAAATTCCAGACGACACTTCCTTGAGCTTTTCTATGCTTTCGGGATACTCTTCCTGCATGCCGTGAAGAGCATAGACGAATTCCGGTATGAGGTACTGCGGAACAATCGGAACCTTTCCGACTTGATACGCTTTATATCTCGCCCAGTCGGCGTACTTGAAATCCTCGTTTCGAATATCGATGAAGATAACCGGTCTGAGAACGGAAGACGCCTTTTCGAGAAACGTCGATATTTCTTCGAAATATCTCGCGCTCAACGCTTTTTTCAAGTCGATTTCCTGTACGGTACGCGCCTTTTCATAGTACTCGCGTTCCGCGCTCTTCCTGTGACCATATCCCAAGTTTAGCACGGTTTTGGCGATACCGAAGAACTTGATGACCTGACTTTTCTGACGAATCCAGAGTAGTATCTCAATTAATATTCCTTCAGAGAGAGTTTCGAGAGGGGCATTTTCGTTTTCTGTAAATACCCAGAATTCATCGGAAACCGTAACGAGCGACAGGCAGTCTTTCATAACCTCGGCTTTGGAATCCCCGTGCGCTCTGGTTGAGAGGTAGTATCCAAGGGCGTGTTCCGGGTTGATCGGAATCAAGCCGTTTCTGATAGCCAGCTTGCGCATACAGTCGATGTAGATCATTTGATCGCCATCGAATGAGGTATAGACGGTTGGTTTAAGCATGTTTCCTCCTCGGAAACGCGGTGGGTGTGAACGAGGGAGTTCTGGATCGCGCGAATCTGTTCGTCGAAATTGTTAAAGAACGACAGTACAATATATAGAAAATTTTTCTTTTTGTCAACCCTCTTTTTTGAAATGTAGGAAGGATAAATGAACTTGCATAAGAGCAAACCTCAATTTTCAAAACCACGCCATCTCGGGCTACATTTATCGGAATGGCGTCTCATTTTTATTTATGAGATTTACAAGGTACTCTAATTTAGAGTCCTTCTTGAGAAGGGCTTTCATGCTATCCGAGCCTGCTCAATCGCAACCCCCAATTCTTGCCATGCGTGGATTTCTGCTATAATAAGGTTCCAACTGTGGAGCAGGGAGTCCGCACTTGTTCTGTATGCTGTCTCTTTCTTACACATTGGTGCGGTCGAGGCGGAGGAGTGTCGCGCTTTCCGTCTCAAGGGAGGCGACGCTCACGGTGCGGGCGCCGCTTGGGTTTCCGATCGATCGCATCGAGGCGTTTCTCAATGAGAAGCGGGCATGGGTGGATCGGGTGATCGAGAAGATGCATCTTCGCGCGAAGGAGAAGGGGAGTCACGAATATCAAGACGGCGAGATGTTTTGGTATTTGGGAGAGCGATATCCGCTCCGACTGTTGGAGCAGGCGACGCGGTCACTGGGCTTTTCCGGGGATAAATTTGTACTTGCTCGGAGGTTTCACTCTCGGGCACGAGAGCGATTTATTTCGTGGTACAAGCGGGAGGCGAAGCGGGTTCTTGCGGAGCGCGTCGATGTTTTTGCTCAAAAATACGATCTTCGGCACAAGACGATTACCATAAATGCCGCGCGGACGAGATGGGGGTCGTGCAGCGGGAAGGGAAGCCTCAATTTTACGTTTCGTCTCGTGATGGCGCCACTTTCGGTCGTTGATTATGTCGTCGTCCACGAACTGGCACACCTCGCGCACCGAAATCACTCCCGTGCCTTTTGGAAGGCGGTTGCCGTGATGCTTCCCGGCTTTGAAAAAGAACGCCGGTGGCTCAAGAAAAGCGGGCACTTGTTGGAGTGTTGATGGATTTTTGTATAAAAGAAAACCCCCAAGTAGTGTTGGGGGCGTTTTTGATTTGAGGGTGATTACAAAACCTCTTCCGCGTGGTCGGCGAGTCGGGAACGCTCGCAACGGGCGAGGACGATGTGTGCCGCATGTTTCCATCCATGGAATTGTTGTACGGCGTAGGTGATTCCCGAGTTAGTTTCGGTGAGGTACGGGGTATCTATCTGCGCGTTGTTGCCCAGAAGAACGACTTTCGTTCCCGGACCGGCGCGGGTGACGATCGTCTTCGCTTGCTTCGGGGTGAGGTTTTGCGCCTCGTCAACGATGAGATATCGCTGATTGAGGGTTCTCCCTCGCATAAAGTTGATGGATTTTATTTCGATGCGCCTTCTCAGAAATTCGTCCGCAAGAATTCTTCCCTCCCCGTTTCCGCCGCTATTTCCCTCTTTTGAGATTGGCGAAGAGCAGAGTACTTCCATGTTATCCATAAGCGCTCCCATCCACGGAGTCATTTTTTCTTCCTCGTTTCCTGGCAAAAATCCGATGTCTTCGCCGATCGGAACGGTGAGGCGCGTCATGATAATTTTCTGGTAACGCTTCTTTTCGAACGTGAGGTGGAGTCCTACTGCGAGTGCGAGCAGAGTTTTTCCGCTTCCCGCTTGACCAAGAAGCGAGACAAGGTCGATTTCTGGATCGAGGAGCGCATTGAGCGCGAAGAGTTGTTCGCGGTTTCTCGCCCTGATTCCCCATGTTTCGCATTGCGAGAAATCTTTGATGGTCGCCAAAATCGCCACATTTTCGGAGAGATCTGTCACGCGAGCGTAGAAGAGAGCGCTCTCCTCCTTTTCGAAATACACGAATTCGTTTAACTTGAGTAGCGACGCAAGAGGACCGCGTATCCGATAGAAGGTTTCGGGTCGACCTCTTTCTCTCCATGATTCCATTCCGTCCGCGTGTGTTTCCCAGAAGTTTTCAGGGAGTTCCCGTACTCCGCTCGGAAGGAAGGAGATATCTTCTATGACGCGGTCGTGAGAGTATTCTTCGGCTCGCATACCGCATGCTATCGCCTTTGTGCGGAGCGCGATATCGTTTGAGACGACTATGACCGTAGACGTCGGATGTTTTTTTTGGATGCAAAACGCCGCGCCGATAATTTGGTTGTCGGGGACATCCGAAGAGAGGGAGGGTGGAACGAATTTTCGAACAGGTTCAGTGAAGAGAAAAAGTTTTCCGGTAGATCCTGGTCTCTCGGGAGTTTTGAGGGGCATACCCTCTTTCGGAGGATAGGTATTCTCTTTTACAACCGAACTGATATTTCGTACCGCTTGGCGCGCATTTCTTGCCGTTTCGGAATTTCCGCTTTTTTTTCGGTCGAGCTCTTCCAGAACGATCATTGGAATATACACGTCGTGCTCATCAAACATGAACGGGCAACTGGGGTCGTGAATGATCGCGCTGGTGTCGGGAACGAATATTTTTTTCGGCAAGGAGCCTTCCGGAGAAGGCGGGGCTTTCTTGTTCATTCTTACTTCCTTTTCGGTGAGTTGGGAAGGGACTACTGGAGGAACAGTGGCATACTTTTTTGTCACTGGCAAGCGGCTTGCGCTTCTTGCGTCTTTTTGATAGGATTTTTACAGAGAGCCGGAATGTTCCGGTTTTGGTTTGTTTCGGGCGTGTAGCTCAGGTGGTTAGAGCGCGACACTGATAATGTCGAGGTCCCAAGTTCGAATCTTGGCACGCCCACTGTTTGACTTTAGTGGCACATTCTCGTAGTATTGAAAGACGTTTGAGGAAAAGTATTATCGCGGGGTGGAGCAGTCCGTCCCGCCTCGGCGGGACTGGCTCATGGATTTGTA
>JAYRSG010000012.1:0-2789 GCA_041920175.1 Candidatus Moraniibacteriota bacterium
AGGAGGCCCATGCGGTGGCTTTTGGGTTCCATGGAGAGGATTTTCCATTTATAGGAGGTGCCGACTTGGAAAATTTCTTCCATTTTGCGACCGGGATGGAGCGCTTGGAACTCGCTTACATAGGCGAGGCCGTGAATATCCTTATCGAGATAAACGAAGGCGCCGAAATGATTGATTTTGTCCACCTTGCCCTCGACGGTATCGCCTACTTTGTACTTCCCCTCCATATTCATCCACGGATCGTCTTTGAGGGCTTTCATGGAGAGGGAAATGCGCGTGTCCTCGATGCCGATCACCTTGGCGTTTACCTGGTCGCCGGTTCGGACGACCGAACGGGGGTCGTCGATCAACTGCCAGGCGAGCTCGGAAATGTGCACCAGACCCTCGGCGCGCTCTTTCTCGTTGTCGGGAATGGGGAATTTCACGAAGGCGCCGAAATCCACGACGCCGCTCACTTCGCCCGAAATGATATCGCCTACGTGGAGCGAGGAGATTGCGGCGCGTTCCTTTTCGCTCCGGGCCGCCTTTTCGCTCACGATGAGTTTTTCATTGAGGCGATCGGCGTCCAGTATGCGGACTTGGAGTTCTTGGCCGATTAATTTTTTCAAAATTTCAAGAATTTTGTTCTTGTCGCCGTCTTCGACGCGCGGATAGTGCTCGCTCCCGAGTTGAGACACCGGCAAGAATCCCGGGACGCCGTTCACTTCAATCATGAGACCGCCCTTGTTCGCTTCGAGGATTTTGGTGGTCACCACCTCTTTGTTCTCGAGTTTCGCCCGGATATCTTCCCACGATTTCTCATAGGAGGCTTCGCGGATGGAGAGTTCGATCACGCCATCATCGTTTTCGAGTTCGATGAGGGTGGCGTTCACGGTGTCGCCTTTCTTGATTTTGACGCCGCCCGCGAGTCCGTCTTTCATTTCTTTGCCGAGGACGGTGCCGGTTCCGAGGGGACCCAAATCAATGAGCGCGAAATTGGAGCCGACTTCGATCACGGTGCCGGAGAGAACATCGCCCACTGTGGGGACTTCGATGGGGTTTTGGGCAATGAGACGCCCCATCTCGGAATCATCGATTTCTTCGGTGCCCGCCTCTTCCTTGGCTGTTTTTGCCTTCTTGACAGGTTTTTTCGCGGAGAGCTCTTCTACCTTCACTTCCTCCTTCTTGATTTCCGCTTCGGTCGGAGATGCTCCCTTTCGTTTCGGTGCTTTTTTGGCGGTTTCTTCTTTTTGTGTCGAACCCTTCTCGTCATTTTCGGCTTTTTTCGGCTTCTTGTGGAGCGCGAGCGTTTCATCGAGAAGAGAGCTCAATGTTTTCTTGAGAGACATAAAAAATTCAGGCTTCATCTGGCGGGCGCGCGTCTCGCCGATAAAAATTAAATGCGCGAATACATGAAAAAAAGGACGATCGTCCTCTCTTATTTGGAGAGCTTATCGTACTTTCGAGGATTTGTAAAGTGTGTCATGGTGTGTCAAAGAGGGTTGTTTTTCTGTGAAAAATTATTTTTTTGCTTGTCTTCCACTTCGTTCGAAAGCCGCAAAAAAATAATTTTTCACAGAAAAACGTTCAAGGCTTCAGTTCCGTGAGTCTCTTTGGGTTTTCTCGTAGGAGTTTTTGGAAATCTTCCGGCAGGGGAGAGTTGAATGAGTATTCTTTTCTGAAGAGCGTGAAGGAGAGGGACGTGGCGTGGAGGAGGTGATGTGGATAATTGGTGGAAAACTCGCGGGAAGTCTTGGAAGCATAGAGCTGATCGCCCAAGACGGGGTGGCCGATTGAAGAAAGGTGGACGCGGATTTGGTGGGTGCGGCCGGTTTGGGGTTCGGTTTCGATGAGTGAGGCGTTGGCAAAGGTTTCAAGGACGCGATAGTGAGTTTCGGCGGGACGAATGATGCCTTTGACGCGGTGTCCGGGAAGAGCGGCACGTTGACGGTCGCCGCGGGTGGAACGGGCGATCGGGGTCGTGATAATGCCTTCTTTTGTTTTCGGAATGCCGAAAACGAGTGCCAGGTAGCGCTTCTTGATTTTTCGATCCTTGAAGAGTTTCTTGAGGGCGACAAAAGATTTTTTGGTGCGGGCGATCACCAGAAGCCCGCTCGTGTCGCGATCGAGGCGGTGAACGATGCCGGGGCGATCGGGGTCGCCGACTTTGCGAATTTCGGGATAGTGCGCCGTGATCCAATTGGCGACGGTGCCGTTTACGCATGAGGAGGATGGATGGACCTGAATGCCGGAAGGCTTCTCTATAACAATAAAGTCGGCGTTTTCTTCAACGATGGTGAGCGGGAGGTTTGGTTCTGGAAGAAGTGTTTCATTTTTTTCTTCGAATCTTTCCGGGAAGATTGTGAGCATTTCATGAGCGGAAAGAATAGCGCTTGGCTTAACCTCGGTCTCTTTTATATGTACGCCGCCATTTTTTATGCCGCGAATGATGTGAGAGCGGCTCAATTTTTTGCCGATAAATTCTTCAAAGTCCCTTGAATTCGCCAAGAACACATCGAGTCGTTCCCCTTGATGTTCGAAGGGCACATGAATTTCGTGAGAGTTTTTTGGCGAAAAATTCATAGAATATGGCGCGGAATGCAGAGAGTTGACAGTACGAAATGCGGCACGTATCATACACAAACGTCTTTTGTGAATTTTCATTTTTTTGTGTTCGGCACGTTCAAGAAATGCTCCGGGGCTTGGTAGGTGGGTTTTTGTGTTGTGGAGAGGAATAACCACCCAAAGAAACTTTCGTTTGTGGTTTTCGTCGGCGTGCTCGCCCCTCCGTTGATTTCTTTCGCTTTGCC
>JAYRSG010000013.1:0-3575 GCA_041920175.1 Candidatus Moraniibacteriota bacterium
ATTTGGTGGTTCGAATTGGAATAGCGATGGGCAACGTGTTCGATTCGAGATTCCCCGGGCGACTGTTTTGCCGTTGTCGGAAACGTCTACAATTTGTCTTGAGAGAAGTGGTCAGCATATCTCTGTTTCCGTAAGCGCCGCCGGTGTCGTCACGGAGTCGGCAGTGAGCGCCGGGCCGTGTTAGTAGTATTTTGTTTCCCTCCCCTCATTTGCAAGGAGGGGGTAGGGGGTGGTTCCGGTTTGTGGCTTCGGCTTGAAACCCCTCCGCTCCGATGAGTACATCGGAGCACCTCCCCATGCAAAGGGGAGGAGGATAAGGAAAAAAGCTAAAAATTAAGTGCTAATTATATTTTTGTTGGGGGTTTCTATGAACGTTCCGGCTTTCAAAACACAACGAGGATTTTCTTTTACCGAGGTGATGATTTCGCTCTTTGTGCTTTCGATCGGGTTTCTCGGGGTGATCGGTCTCGCGACGAAGACGCTGCAGGGATCTTTCGCCCAGCGCGACGCGGCGATCGCCTCCCTCCTCGCGCAGGAGGGAATAGAGCTCGTCTTCAATATTCGGGATACGAATATTCAGGCGGGAAATTCTGATGTGTTTGATGGTGTTGATGATGGAGATTATCGTATCGATTATCAGAATGTTACTTTGCTAAATGGAAACAATGTAAATCAATGCCGACTATACCGAAAAAATGCATCACCGCAACAAAATTTTTATAGCCACACAAATGCCGGCGGGACTGCAACGAAATTTGCCCGGAAAGTGACGATAGATGATACGGATCCCGATATAAGAGAAGTGGAAGTGATGGTGTATTGGGGAGGAACCAATTCCTTTCCAACTGTCGCCAATTGTTCTTCCAGTTCGAAGTGCATTGTGGCGACGGCGAATATGTATCGGTAACGTTTTCCTCTCGCATCGTCGCAAAATAACTTGCACACTCTTGCTGCTAGCTTGAAAATAGAATGAGAGATTTGGTATGTGGAACTGATTAACTTGTTTTGCGACAGTGTCTATGCGTTTCTTTCAATTTTCTTCGCGAGAAAAAAAGAGGACTCCCGGGGTGTCCCGCGGGTTTTCGCTCCTCGAAACGCTTCTTGCGATTTTCATTTTTGGATTGGTGATGACCTCGGTGACGATGTATTTCGCGAATATTTCCAAAGCGAATCGGAATTCGAAGCTCCTTCAGCAAAATTTGGAGGATACGCAGTTCGCCATGAATCGCATCGCCAAAGTTCTGCGGACCTCGGCGGTGGTAGTGCCTAATGTTCCAGATCCGGCAGCGACAGAAATTCGCGTTCATGATTTTTCGCAAGGGAAATGTATTGAATATAGATTTGTTGGAACAGAAATGATTGAACATCCGGCAAGTAGCACGGATCCTGACGGAGTCGATGTCCTCGATTGGTGCAAGAATGATGCTTCATTTGATCCTGATGAGGTGAATGTTATTGTTAGTGCTGCAAATGGCGCGAGTTTGTCAGGGACATTCGTTGTCGTTCCATCTTCGACGACGATTGCTGGGCGGGTGACGATGAATGCGACCATTTCGAGGGGGAGTCTTTCTTCGACTGCCCAGACAAGCGTGTCACTCCGGAATTACAAAGAACTCGCTCCATGAGCGTGATCGACGAGTTTTACGAAGTTGGAGCATGTGAATGACAATAGGAAGGGACGAGACCGGACATATTCCGGTCTTTTCTCTTGTTTTGGGGCTTTTTTGGGAGTATACTGCTCTTAGAGTGTACTCAGAAAGTCCGCTTTTCCGGAAAAAATTATTTTTTTGCTTGTCTTCCACTTCGTTCGCCTGTCTGCCGGCAAGGTAGGAAAGCCGCAAAAAAACAATTTTTCCCGAAAAAGCTCCACCGATTCTCTGGGGTTTGAAGCTTTTTTAAAACGCTCTTATGGAGGTATACAAAGCAAAAATTCGGATTGAAAAATTGCGAGGCGAAATAGAGCGGCACCAAGAGCTTTACCATGTGTTCGACGCGCCGGAAATTTCGGACGCGGCGTATGATTCCCTCATGGAGGAACTTCTCGCGCTCGAGCGTGAGTTCCCCGAGTTTGATTCGCCGACCTCTCCCTCGAAGCGGGTCGGCGGCGCGCCGCTCTCCGAGTTTGTCAAGGTGCGGCACGATGTCGAGCAACGTTCGTTTGACGACGCGTTTGATTTCGGCGAGATGAAAAAATGGGAAGAGCGGAACGGGAAGATGCTGGAAAAATCGGGAATCGATGCTCGCGATATTGTCTACGACTGCGAACTCAAAATCGACGGACTCAAAATCGTGCTGACGTACGAGAGGGGCGTCTTGGTTCGCGCGGCGACGCGCGGCGACGGAGTGGTCGGCGAGGACGTGACGGAGAATATTCGAACGGTTCGAAGCGTCCCGCTTCGTCTCTCGGAGCCGATCGATGGTATTTTCGGCGGCGAAATATGGCTCTCCAAAAAGGAGCTCTCCCGTATTAACGCCGAGCGAAAAAAAGACGGGCAACCGCTCTTTGCCAATACTCGGAATGCCGCGGCGGGGAGTATTCGCCAGCTCGATTCAAAGGTAACGGCCAAGCGAAAGTTGGATTCTTTCGTGTACGATGTGGAGAAAATGACAAATGACAAGTTACAAATGACAAGTGACGGAGGAAGAATGACGAATGAAGAACCCGTCCGAAACGCTTCGCATAACGATGCGGGCGGATTACGAACTACGAATAGTGGGACACACGCTTCTCATACGCAGACGGGGGAATTAGAATTGCTGAAACAGCTGGGGTTCAAAGTGAATCCGGAATTTCGACTCTGTAAAAATCTTCAGGAAGTGGAGAAGTACTATGAAGAGTGGGGAAAGAAACGCGCGGATTTGGAGTATGAAATAGATGGTATCGTTGTCAAAATCGAATCGCTCAAGTGGCAGGAGACGCTTGGCGCGACGGGGAAGGCGCCGCGCTGGGGCATCGCGTACAAATTTCCAGCGGAAGAAGTTTCCACGGTGGTGGAATCAATCGAGGTGCAGGTGGGACGAACGGGAGCGCTCACGCCGGTCGCGCATGTGCGTCCCGTCAGGGTCGCGGGATCGACCGTGTCGCGCGCGACGCTCCACAATGAAGACGAGATTCATCGGCTCGATGTGCGCGTCGGAGATACGGTCATTCTCCGGAAGGCGGGGGATGTGATTCCTGAGATTGTCCGTATCCTCCCGAATTTTCGCACCGGGAAAGAAAAAATATTTCATATGCCAAAGACGTGTCCCGCCTGCGGATCACCAGTTTCGCGACGTAGTATTGGTTTGCACGGTCGCACTCCCTCCCCTCACCCCGCACCTTTTCGAGTACGAAAAGGTGCGGGGAGCTCCCCTCGGGCAGGAGAGCAGGAGAGTTTGAGTGCTGCGCACTATTGCGCCAATCCAGACTGCGCTGCGGCGGAGAAAGAAAAAATCATTCACGCGGTCGGGCGAAAGGGATTCGATATCGCGGGCTTCGGCGAAAAAGTTTCGGCGCAGCTCTTTGAAGAGGGACTCGTCTCGGATATTTCCGATATTTTCGAGCTCAAAGAAGGCGATCTCTCTCCGCTCTCGCG
>JAYRSG010000014.1:0-8476 GCA_041920175.1 Candidatus Moraniibacteriota bacterium
CGACATGCTCACCATCTCTGCTCTGGTGAATGGTGCTGCTGGAGCGATTGACACCAAGCGCGTGCTTATTGGCGCGGGGGCGACCGCCGGGACGACCGATCCGGCAGTTTTCGGTCTCGACGTGAAGAGTGACGCGAACGACCCGACCGGATTCGAGGGCGCGATGTATTACAGTAACAATAGCAATACGTTTCGTTGCTACCAAAATACCGGATGGACCGACTGTATCGGTGGAACGGTTGCTGACGACTCTCTCGATTTTAACAAGTTTGAAGACACACTCGATCTTGATGACAATCTCACACTCAACCAAACGACGTACACCTGGACGCAAAACTTTACCGGGACGACCACAACCGGTCTTACCTACAATGCGAATTCTCTGACAACCGGTATGGGCATGGCGATTGCTTCCACTTCCGCCGATGGCGACGGTTCCAAACTTCTCTCGCTCACTCGTACCGGAACCAATGGCACGACCGCGAAGACCAACTACGGTCTCTACGCGACGATTGCCAATACCAATGGAACGTCCGGCACCAACTACGCCGGCTACTTCTCCGCAACCGGTGCCAATATGTCGAATATCGGCGGGTACTTCACAGCAAGCGGCGGATCGAGTAATTATGGACTTCTCGTCGCGGCGGGGAACGTCGGGATCGGTGACACGACGCCCGACAGCGCTCTTGATATTCTTGCGACCGATGCCGCCAACACCTATCTCACCATCGGCAATACGAATGCTGGCGATTACAGCCCAACGATTCGATTCGAGCTCACCGAGAACAGCTCTCTCTTCTCGCTCGGCATCGATGACTCCGACTCCGACAAATTCAAGATTTACTCTGGCTCGGATATTGCCGGCACGAGCGAATTCACGATCAGTGATACCGGTGTCACCACGATCAGTCAGCTCAAGGTGGGGGCGCAGAGTTTTGAAGACGATGCGGGCGCGGTCGTATGGACGGATATGGCGGTGACGAGCGCCTCCTCCGACAATACGGTCGAGAGTTATGTCGCGCGAATGGACGGAAGCGACATGCTCACGGTTTCCGCATTGGTGGCTGGCACGGGTGGTGCGATTGACAACAAAAAAGTGCAGATTGGAACCGGAACCGATACATCGCTCCCGGTGCTCTTCGGCCTCGACGTGCGGGCGACGACGGGCGATGGCGCGGAAGGATTCGAAGGCGCCATGTACTACAACACCACCGACAACAAATTCCGCTGCTACCAAGGATCCGCCTGGACCGACTGCATCGGCGGAGCCGGAACGGTCGCCGACGATTCTCTTGACTTCAATAAATTTGAAGACACGCTCGATCTCGATGACAATCTCATTCTCAATCAAACGACGTACACCTGGACGCAAAACTTTACCGGAACGACCACAACCGGTCTTACCTACAATGCGAATTCTCTCACGACCGGTACGGGTGTTTCCATTTCTTCCACCTCGACGGCGGGCGGTGCAAGCGGCTCCTCATATCTTTTGAATCTTTCTCGGAGCGGGACAAATTCCAATGCGACGCATTCCGCTTATGGTATTTATTCGAGTGTTGCCAATGCCGGAACGACGCCGGTAAACTATGCCGGATATTTTACCGCATCAGGTGCCGCCACTTCGGTAGCCAATTATGCCGGCTACTTCAGTGCTACGGGTTCCGGAACGACCTCGACCAATACCGCCGGCTATTTTACGGCAAGCGGTGCAACCAATAACTATGGACTCCTCGTCGCGGCGGGGAGCGTCGGGATCGGGACGACGACACCAACCACAGCGTTCGAACTCTACAGTGCCGCCGCGGCTGACAATATTTTCACGCTCACTGCCAATACGACCGCAAATGATCCGCTTATCAAATTGAAGAGCGCCGCCACCTCGCTCGGAATCAAATTTTCGCTCGGTATCGATACGAGCGATTCGGAGAAATTCAAGATTGATTCCGGCGACGGACTTGGCACCTCCGCCGACTTCGTGATCAGCTCGACCGGAGAAACAACAATTGCCAATGCCAAGCTCGGCGCGCAGAGCTTCCCGGAGGATGGCGGGATTCTCTCGTGGGTCGATATGAGCGTCACTTCGAGCTCGGCGGACAATACGGTTATGAGTTATTCGGCGCAGATTGATAGCAATGCGCTTCTTACGATTTATGCGCTTTCCGACGGTGCGGGGAGCATTGATAACAAGCGCGTGCAGGTGGGCGCGGGCGGTGCAGGCTCGACGACGCCGGTTCTCTTTGGTCTCGACGTGAAGAGTACCACCGGCAATCCGACGGAAGGTTTTGAAGGTGCCATGTATTACAACACGTTTGACAACGAACTCCGATGTTACGTGAATTCCGCGTGGGCGAGTTGCGGTGGTGGCGGAGCTATTACGCCGTGGGCAAGTGATATTGACGCGGATGGGTATGATTTGAATGATCTCTCCAATATTCTCTTCCGCGAGACGACGGGCGCGCCGACCGGGACGGATGTGGGATTGTATCGCGACAATACGGGCGACCTCTCGCTCAATGTGCTCACGGGGAAAACCTTCAATATCGCGGTCAACGGGACGGACGAATTTAATTTTTCTTCGACGGGACTCGGGTTTAATTCCAATAACATTACCGGTCTCGGCACGGGCATTACGGCGACGGCGGGACTGACGATCACGAGTACCGGCGCCGGTGCGATTACGCTTGATTCGGCGACGAGCGAAGTGATTGTCGCGACCGGCGATGCGCTCACTACTTCGATTGCCGGCAATCCGGCGTCTCCGACCAACGGTATGATTTGGTACAACTCCTCGACGAATCGGTATATGGTGCGCGAGGGCGGAGTGACCAAGCAACTCTGCAACGGGACCGATCTTGCATGCGGTACCGGATCGGGATCGGCGCTCTCGGCGATTACTCTCGCGGGAGCCGGCAACACGATCGACAATACCAATTTTGCGCAAGTATGGAATTGGAGCACGCTCACGACCGAACGCGGATTTACTCTTGACAGCACGGCGACCGGACTGACGACCGGCGGCATCTTTGCGCTGGGATCTTCCACTACGGCCTATGCGCATACCGGGACAGAAACCGGATCGCTCGCAACACTCACCTTCAAAGACACGACCTCGAGCGCCGTTACGACGACGACCAATGGACTTCTTATTTCTCCCACCATCAACGCGACGTCCGGCGCGGCGACCCGGACGATCAATGGTCTCTCCGTTGCGCCGACCTTTACGGCGTGCTCTGCCGGCACCTGTGCCGTGAATGGACTCAATATTGCGAATGTGACGGACGGAACGGGATTTACGGGTTCAGGACTCAATATTGGGACTGGCTGGGACTATGATCTTCAGTTTGTCGATGCGACGCCGACGATCCGGTTGGGGGCGACGGACAACACCGGAATTTTCAGAATCGTCGACAGCAATGCGACTCCTCAAACGCTCTTTGAAGTGAGAGACTACGCGACCAATGTCGGGAGTTTGGCGACCGCAGGCGGATTTTTGGGGACGATGTCGTATTTTCAAGAAGAATTCAATAACGATTCAACGGCCGATTTGACGAGCGATAATGCGCTCCAGATTGGAGATAATGGCGGGACGGCGGGAGGCGCGTGGTATTTCGATACGACGACGGCGGCGGGAACGCTTACGTACAATGTGCGGGACAATATCGGAGGATTTGCCCGTATTGCAACGGGAACGACCAATCCGGCCGCGGGACTTATCGGTTTTGGTTCTGCACAAAACAACTTGAGTCTTATTTTCTCGAAAGCGAATCTCCCCGTTTTGCAAATGAAAGTTCGTGAAGGATCGACTGCTGCCACGAATGATTTGATTTGGGGTTTTGCCGGAACTGCGGCCGCAACTGCTGTCGCTACGAATGACACGCTTCCAGCGGAAGGAATTTTCTTTTGGGGAAACAACGCGAATACGGGATGGGTGGGTGTGGTACGAAGTGGTAGTGCCAATGTCGGGACGGTGACCTGCCCCGGAACAATCAGTACGACACAGTTTGCTGTAGGTCGTATTCAGGTGGAAAGTGCGACATCGGTCCGGTTTCTAATGGATTCGGATGCCTCGGATGGCGTGCAATTTTCCGATTGCGGGACGGTCTCGGGCGCCAACCCGACCGCCGCGCTCGGCATTATTTTTCACGCGATACAAACATCGGCTTCATCGGTCAATAATGATTTTGATTATGTTCGCGTCTGGCAGGATGATACCGGTGATGCTTCGGCAACCGCCGGCAATACGCCTCCTCTCAACATTGATACCAATACTGAAAAATATAATGCGAATATTATCTTGGCAGACATTATGACTGCCGAAGAAAATGTCCAGTATGATCCAAGTCAGCGTTTTGACATCGAAGTTCTTGTAGCGAGCAAGGGTATCGTCGCGCCGGAAGTGATGACGCAGAAACTCTCGACCGATATGATTGCGAGCGGACTCACGTCGGATATTGCGATCACGCTGGCGAAGGATGGGAAGCTCACGCTCGGTTCCGATTCGAAGCAACCTTCCATTACCTTCGATACCGCCGGTAACGCCACCTTTGCCGGGACGCTTCGCGCGGGAAAGATCGCGGGACTCGACGTGATAGAGGATCGCGTGACGGCGCTCGAGCAATCGGTCGAGGGGCTGCAAGGACAGGTGTCGACATTGCTTTCTTTGAATATTTCTCCTGCGAAAGAGCAACCAGTAGTAAGTGATAGAGTGACTTCTTCGGTGGAATCTGACGCAATAGTTTCTGACACTGAAAAAAATTCGGATACGATTGATGCGGATGCACTGGAAATACTCTTCGCGAAAGGCGGACTTACGGTGGAGGGGGAGGCGGAATTTTTCGGGACGGCACTCTTTCGAAAGACGGCGGTCTTCAATCGTGATGCCGCGGGATTTGCGGTCATTGAGAAGGGCGCGAAGAGTGTTGAGGTTCGTTTCGAGACGCCGTATGAGAAGCGACCGATTGTGAATGCGACCTTGACCGGTGTCGCAAGTATCGCGCTCGAAGGAGCGGACAGTGAAACGCTTGCGGCGTTTGCCGGCGTTGAAGATGAATTTGCCAAGGCGTACTTCGCGGGCGACGTGAAATATTTGGTGGTGAACCGAAGTGAGCGCGGGTTCACGATTCTTCTCAATGAAGCGGCGCTGGACGATCTCGAATTCAGCTGGAATGCGACGGCGATCGATGGCGCCACGATATCGCGCGGAACGCCGGAAACGGTGCCGATTGTTTCTCTAGAAGGAGAAATTGGTAACGAAGTTATTTCTTCGGACACGCTTTTACCGGTACCGGTAGCAACGACAGAAGAACCTTCCATTCAATCTCAATCTTTTGAGATACCTATACCGCAAACACCATGAAATGAAAATTTCATGGCGCGCGGTATTTAATCCGTAACATAAAAACCAAAATGAAATAAAAAACACCGAATCAAAAAACCGTTCTTTCCGGGGGCGGTTTTTTGATTGGCGATTCTTTGCTAGAATGGGGGTATACAATTTTTGAAATACGCGTATGACTGAAGAAGTGCATATTCCCGAGACGAAGAAGAAGTCGTTTCGAGTTCGGATGATGGAGAATGCGTGGGTGCGACTCGGGATCGCGGCGGTTGTCGTCGGACTCTTTGTGGGGGCGGCGGGTGGCGCGGGATATTTCTATCGTGCGTATCAGAAGACGCTTGCCGAGAAAGATTCGCTTCTTTCGCAAATGGCGGGGAAGACAGAGGTTCCGGAGGTGGAAAGTGTTGTCGCTTCCGTTGCCAAATTGATCGAGCTCCCAATGGGCGAGACGCCGACCTTGGCGACGGTGTCGGACAAAACGAAGCTCGAAAGTCAGGCGTTTTTCAAACGCGCGGAAAACGGCGACAAGGTGCTGATCTATACCACTTCCGGGCGCGCGATTCTCTATCGACCGTCCGCAGGAAAGGTCATTGATATGACGGCGGTCAATACGACGCTTCCTGAAACGCCGCAGGAAACCCCGACGTCTTCCGAGGTGGGAGTGGTCGCTGGAGAGCGCGTTGACTCGGAAGAAGCGACACAGGGTGTCGAAGCGAATGATTCCGAGACCGAGAGAACAAGCGAACAACATTCCGAGCAGGTATTTTCCGTCGCGATTCTGAATGGCCCGGAGACCACCGGACTTGCCAAGAAAACGGGGGAGACGGTGAAGGAAAATTTCGCGTCGGCGACGGTCGTGAAGACGGCGGACGCGAAGAAAAAAGATTATGAAAAAACGATCATTGTCGATGTTTCCGGAAAACACGCGGAAGCGGCGAAGAAGCTTGCCGAACTCTTGAACGGGGAAGTCGGGGCGATGCCCGAGGGGGAGACGGCGCCCGATGGCGCGGATATTTTTGTTGTCGCGGGAGGAGGATCGGGGGAAATGTAATCCGCCAGCTGGCGGACAAAATGAAAAATTCGACATACCCGGAGCGGTGATTGCAAACTTTTGTTGCGAAGCGTATATTTCTTGCGGGAGTCTTGTAATGGAATTTTTTTATGAAACGAAAGAAATGGTGGGGACTGGTTGTCTTTTCGGTTTTGATTTTGGGCGGCGGATATTATTGGTGGTCGAAGAATCAGTCGGGGACAAGCGCCATTCGATATACTTGGGTGGCGGTTGAAAAAGGGACGATATCCGCATCCGTTTCCGGAAGCGGGAATGTGGTGGTGGATCAGGAGGCGACGATTGATCCGACGATTGACGGGACGGTTGCGAATCTTTCGGTCAGCGTCGGTGACGCGGTCAAAAAGGGGCAGCTCCTCTTCACCCTCGACAACGATCAGCTCGACGTGAGTCTCGCGAATGCTCGGGCGTCTCTCAAGCAGGCGGAGAACGCCGTTGTCTCGGCGAATATCGCGAAGGATCAGGCGCGAGAGGCGTTTAATACCATCGTGGGAGGGACGGCGCTCAACAGAAACATTTTGAAACAAAAAATCGCCGCGGCACGAGAGGGAATCGTCGCCGCCGAGCAGAATCTCTCGGCATCGCGACTCGAGTATCGGAAGGCGCTCGATGACGCGGCGAAGCGTCGCGTCGTCTCTCCGATCGACGGAACGGTGAATGAAATCAACATCAAAAACGGGGACGACCTCGCGACGATTTCATCCGGGTCTTCCAGGGTGACGCCGATGATTCTCGGAGATCTTTCGACGATGAAGGCGTCCATTGATGTGAATGAAGTGGATATTTCCAAAGTTACCGTCGGACAAGAAGCGATCGTAAAGATCGGGGCGCTCGACGGAGCCTCGCTTTCGGGGAAGGTTGAGAAAATGGATTCGCTCGGGACCATCGCTTCGGGGGTCGTCACCTATGTCGTGACGATCGGTTTTGAGAAACTCGACGAACGCATCAGGCCGGGAATGAGTGTTTCCGCCGCTCTCGTTTCCGAGGTGAAGTCGGGTGTTTTGACGGTGCCCAATAGCGCCGTGAAGTCGGATGCGACGGGGACATATGTGCAGGTAATGAAAGGAACGACGCCGGAAAAAAGAAGTGTGGAAGTCGGAATATCGAATAGCACGAGCACGGAAATCGTGAAAGGGCTCGAGGAAGGCGATCGGGTGGTGACGAAAACGATCGATCCGAACGCGACGACGAGTACGGCGGGGGGCGGTAGTTTCCGAATTCCGGGAATGGGTGGTGGCCGGTGACGTGAGTTTGGGACAAGACTTCCGTATTTGGCACGTTCAAGAAATGCTCCGGGGCTTGGGAGGAGAGTTTTTGTGTTATGGACAGAAATAACCACCCAAAGAAACTTTCGTTTGTGGTTCTTGTGAGCTTGCTCGCCCCTCCGTTTATTTCTTTCTCTTTGCCAAATACGGAAGTCTTGTTGCTGTATTTTTTATAGGCTGTATGATTGAGTGTCGGAATTTGACGAAAATTTATCGGAACGGTGATGTGGATACGGTGGCGCTTGACGGCGTTTCTTTCGAAATAGAGCGAGGGGAGTTTGTGGCGATCATCGGACCGTCCGGATCGGGGAAGTCGACCCTGATGCATCTCTTGGGCGCGCTCGATACACCAACATCGGGGGAGTACGTTCTTGACGGAAAGAATGTTTCGAAATTGAACGACGATGAGCTTTCCGAATTGCGAAGGGAAAAAATCGGTTTCGTGTTTCAGTCGTTCAATCTTTTGCCGCGAACGACCGTGTTGCGAAACGTGATGCTCCCGCTCCTCTATACCGATACGACGTTCGAAGAACGAAAGCGGCGCGCGTGCGAGGCGCTCCTCTCCGCCGGAATGGAAGAGGCGCGGTTTCAAAATCTCTCCAATCAGCTTTCGGGCGGACAGATGCAGCGCGTGGCGATCGCGCGAGCGCTCATCAATCATCCGGCGATCATTCTCGCGGACGAGCCGACCGGCAATCTCGATACCAAGACGAGCCATGTGGTGATGGAGACGTTTCGGGCGCTCAATGAGAGGGGACATACGATTCTCCTCATCACGCATGAAATGGAAGTGGCGAATTTTGC
>JAYRSG010000015.1:0-4701 GCA_041920175.1 Candidatus Moraniibacteriota bacterium
AAACGCGCGCGATTTGATTATGAAATCCTCGAGACGGTCGAGGCGGGCATTGCGCTCTTGGGGCACGAAGTGAAGTCGGTCAAAACCGGACACATGAGCCTCCAGGGGAGCTTTGTGACGATCCGCGGAGGCGACCTGATGCTCACCAATGCGCTCATCCCTTTCTACCTCCACGCGGGCGACCCCGGGAACTATGAGCCGACCCGCCCACGCCGCCTCCTCGTCCGGCGAAGTGAGGCGAAAAGATTCATCGGCAAGGTGCGCACGAACGGCTTGACACTCATTCCCCTTCGGGTCTATACTAGACGACACCTCGTGAAAGTCGAGTTTGCTTTGGCGAAAGGAAAGAAAGAGTACGACAAACGTGCCACCACCCAAAAACGCGAAGCCAAGCGAAAGATAGATCGTGCCATGAGAAAGCACTAAACAATCGCACAATAATCGGAAGAATTCCGATTATTATGGGGTTGTCTAGATTCGACAGGATGCACTTTGAAAATATGCAAGCCGATTATGAGGGTAACATCGCAAATCTTCCCCTCACGATGATACCTGCAAACTTCATCACAAAAGCAAAGCGAGCGTTCGCGCAAGCGTTCCAGCCTGCTTTCGCTTCCGCTCTCGCCTAATTTAGGCGAGTGCCATCGGACTCCTGATTCCCGGTACGGAATGTTCCGGTGTCATACTATCGGGAAAGCGCATTTCTTTCGCCCTCTGAAGAAATGATCGCTTCTGCACAGAGGACACGTTGAAACGCTTTCGCGTGCTTTTACCGTTCAACGCATTCCAAGCACACTACGCTTGTAGAATATTTTCAGAAATCATCACTGGACATGGGTGCAATTCCCATCAACTCCACAGGAAAACAACTCTCTGCCGTCGGCTATCGGCTCTCGGCGGGGAAATAATTTTTTTTCGCCAACAGCTGAAAGCTGATCGCTGAAAGCTGAAAGCTGCGTAAGCATGCGTCGAAGACGATACCGAAGACCGCAACCGAAAATAGTCGAGACCCCGAAAGCGCGCGTCAATGAACAAATTCGCGTGCCGTTTGTGTTTTTGGTCGACGCGGACGGCACCGTCACCGAAAACATGCCGACGGAGCAAGCGATCGCGCGCGCCAAGGAACAGGAGCTCGACTTGGTCGAGGTATCTCCCAAGGCGACGCCTCCCGTGTGCAAAATCCTCGACCACGGCAAGTATCTCTACGCCGAAGGCAAGAAGGAGCAACAAGCGAAAAGCAAACAGAAAAAAGTCGAGACCAAGGGCATCCGGATTCGCCTTCGCACCGATGTCCACGACCTCAACTTCAAACGAGAACAGGCGGAAAAGTTTCTCTCACGAGGACACAAAGTAAAAATAGAAATCGTGCTTCGCGGTCGCGAAAAAGCTTCAATGGACCGCGCGAGAGACGCGATTCGGGAGTTTATGAATTCCATCAAAGCAACCTTCGGCATCGAAGAAGACATCAAACGATTCCCCAACGGTCTCCACATCATCATCGCTCCCAAATAAGAAAATATTATGAAGCAAAAAACTCGAAAATCCGTCGTGAAAAAAGTCAAGGTCACCAAGAACGGCAAAGTGATCCGTCGCACGACCAAACAGAATCACTACAATCTCCGCGAAACGAAACAATTCAAACGAGCAAAACGTCGCGACATCACCATGAGCGGTCAGGACGCCAAAAACATCAAAGCTGCCCTCCCGTACGCGTGAGAACGGAATGATAAATTTCAAAAACAAAATGATAAAATAATTTTTGAATTCTAAAATTTGAAATTGTTTTGAAATTTATACATTATCATTTGAAATTCATTAAAGTGCTTCCCTATGCCCCGAGTAAAAAGAGGCGTCGCCGCCAACAAGCGAAGAAAAAATGTTCTCAAAATGGCAACCGGTTTCCGCTGGCGCCGCAAAACCAATTATCGTGCCGCCAAAGAAGCGATCATGAAGGCGGGAAAGTATGCCTACCGCGACCGGCGCGCCAAGAAGCGTTCCTTCCGGAGCCTTTGGATCGTTCGCCTCAACAACGCACTCCGCAAGCACGGCCTCACCTATGCCCGCTTCAGCGCTGTCCAAAAAGAAAAAGGCATCGAACTTGACCGCAAAGTCCTCTCCGAACTCGCCGTAGAGCATCCCGAAGTTTTCAAGACCTTCGTCGCTTCGGTGAAATAAGCCCACCACACATCGACTCCACACAAAAAATCGCCTCTCTCGAGGCGATTTTTCATTTTCGGAAAAACGCAATCAATTTTCTTTTTCCTTCCTCCATCGCGGGAGAATGACGAGACAAAAAATCAGCGAGAGAAGAATACCGATCGCGTCGATGCCGACATCCGTGATTCTCCCTTCTCGCCCGGCAACAAAAAGTTGATGCGCCTCGTCAGAGAGCGCAAAGAGAAGCGAGAGAAGCACGACACCGGCCGCCGTCGCGTGCGTATTTCGGGGAAAGTAGAATCGAAAAAAACGAAACGCAAGAACGCCGAGAATGAAGTACTCGACGATATGAGCGCTCTTCCGTACCAGAAGGTACGGAAGAGAAACCGATTGCCCGGCGATACCGAGACTCGGCTGGGCGGAAAGAGCAAAAATAATCCCCATCCATGCCAAGACGGGAACGAAGTAGCGGAAAAACGCCGCCACACTCCGCATCAGTCGATCCGAAGAAAAAAAGTTCATGACGAAGGATTCTCCGATTTCATTCGATCGCGGAGCGCTTGAAGAAGCGCTCCGAGCGCGAAAAACGGGAGCCACAACCAGAGCGTCTTCTTCAAAAATTTATCAAGAAATTGACTCATAGGAAACTTTACGTGAGGATTTCCACATCTGGCACGTTCAAGAAATGCTCCGGGGCTTGATAGGTGAGTTTTTGTGTTTTGGAGAGAAATAACCGCCCGAAGAAGCTTTCTCTTGTGGTTTTCGTGAGTTTGCTCGCCCCTCCGTTGATTTCTTTCTCTTTGCCAAATGTGGAAACCCTCACTTTACTCGATTATAAGCGGGAGTTCGTGATAACATCGCGGATCTATTTCATAAATGACATCCTTCTTCTCAACCACAATGCGCCATCCGTTCGCTTCCGCCCTTTTCTTCAGATTTTCATTGGGATTGAAGGCGATCGGGTGTTCGACGAGTTCGAGAAATTTCACGTCGGATTCGGTGTCCCCGATGCCGTAGGAACCGGAAAAGTCGATTCCGTATTCGGCAAACAACTTCCGCGCCGCCTCACCCTTGTCTCGGCTCGGCTCATAGGAAGCGATACCGGTATACCGCCCGTCTTCGCCGATTTCATAGAGACTCCCGATCACCGTGTCAAAATGCAAATAGTCACGATTGTATGCCTCCACAATTTCAACCGGCGATCCGGAAATGGCGAAGAGGAGATAGTTTTCGCTGCGGAGTTTTTGTATCAATTGTTCGGCGAAAATATAGGTCTGCCGCACGCGAAACGGAATGACGCTCTCGCTCGCGCGCCGTACGTCTTTCGGCGTGCATCCGCGAATGAATCGCGCGTAGAGATCGATAAGCGCCAATCGATAGTCCTCATAGGTTCCCGTATGCGTGAGCCATTTCGAATAGACGTCGACGAGCGTCTTCCGCACATGGAGCGGAAAAATTCGAAGCCACGCGAGCTCGTTGATGAGCTCGAAATGCAAGTTCTTCCGGAATATCGTCCCATCGATATCAAAAATCGCCGCCTTGGTTTTTTTGGGTGTTTCCATGGAGAAAGTATATCGGTTTGGTCGAAAGCGGTCAACGCGATACGCGGAAAACATCTCGGGCGGCATCCCACATCGAAGTGTCCCCTTTCACTTCTTTGAGCCAATACCACCACTCCGCGCCCCAGAAATAGACTTCCGGAAAGCCGACCTGACGGGCATAGCGCGTGATATCTCGAAATTTTTCCGCGTCCATCGTCTTCCATTGTTCGGAAAGCGGAACCGAGAGGAGCGACCCGGGCGCCCACGGCTCCGCCTGAAGCTCGATCACGAGAAAATGTTCTTGGTCGGTAAAAATTCGAGTCAGAAACTCTTTGAACTGAAAAAAGTTGGGACCGATCGGATACGTTACGTAGCCGAACCGATCATTCCAAATGCGTCGATAGAGCGTTGTCCCAAACGCATCCCCCCGCTTCGCCGCAAAAATCCACGGCGACAATTCCCCGCTGTCGGTCGTCAAAATCGGCCGCGACGGATCCGTCCTCCTAGCGACCGCAATTTCCCGATCGAGCATTTCGCCGGAAAGCGGTGAGCAAATACCAAACGCGAGAAACGGCTCATTTTCGATTTGCCACATCGAGATTTCCGGATAATTTTTGTATCGATCGACCGTTGCTTGAATAAAGCGCGCCGCCGCTTCATTCTTGAGCGATTCGTTCCGCACCGCCCACTCCGGAATATGACACTCCGGCCACCGCGGCACCTTTTGTCCCACCGCGATGATCACGTCCGCGCCGAAATTTCGCGCCATATCGAGTTGCCAATCGACATCTGAAAAATCAAACACTCCCCGCTCGCGCTCCACGTCATCCCAATAGACGGGAAGGCGAATTCGACGAACGCCAAGATCAGAAAAAATCGCCCGGAGCGCTTCCTTGGGATCGAGTCCCATATCCCGAGCGAACCGGCTCGAAAACGTCACCCCGAAACTCACATCCTCGCGCGGCGGAGCTCCCGGAAGATTGAAGAATACAAAAAGAAGCGC
>JAYRSG010000016.1:0-9215 GCA_041920175.1 Candidatus Moraniibacteriota bacterium
ATGTCCTCTCGAATCTCACCGAGGAACAGCTCTCCATGGCGGAAAGCTTCCTCAAAGAATACCTCTTCAATAATATCGATCGCGAACAGTTTGCCGTCAAACTCGATATGGACCCAGACAAAGGCGGCGGCGGATGGAACAAGAAACAAGCGAGAAACTTCACCGACCGCATCGAGGCCCTCGTCGCGCAATCGAAGATCGTGTCCGGAAATCCCGACCGGGCGCATATCGCGCTCGCCGAATATCTCTCCCGGCAGTTCAATATCGAGCTCTCCGGCGTCGCGCTCGACCGATTCCGCGCGTGCCTCAAACTCCGCATCGAGAACCGCATCAACCGCGCCGAACTCCAAAAACGTCTCGACGCCCCGAAAACCTTGGGCGGCGTCGGTCTCTACAGCAACACCGCCGATCGCGTCGTCCGCGAAACGGAAGTCATCATGCTCCTCAAATACTCCTAAAGTCTACAAATTACGAATCGATACCAATATACGAATAAAAAAGAGGGGATTGGTATATTCGTAAAAATTCGTAATTCGTAGACAAATGCTTTCTTATGCATTTCACCGACATCTTGAAGCTCGCTCTCCGGATGTTTCGCGCCCGCACCATGCGGACGCTCCTTACCATTCTCGGCATGTCGATCGGTATCGCCGCCATTCTCTTCCTCGTATCTTTGGGATACGGTCTCCAGCAGACGCTCCTCCAGCGCATCACCACGTCCGACGCCCTGGCAACGCTCGACATCACCGAAGATCGATCGAAAGACGCCATCATCGACGCGAAATCCATGGAAACGATACGCGACATCCCGGGCGTCACCGCGACCATTCCAGCAGTTCGCGTTCGCGGGCAAGGAAAGTTCGGAACGGTTACGCTCGACCTCGATACGCTCGGTTCTTCCGCGACCTTCCTCCGTCTGGAAAATCTCAAACTCATCGCCGGACACCTCCTCTCGAGCGAAACCAAAACAATTGTCATTACGTCCGGCATCGGAAAAACCTTCGGAAAAGCGCCCGAAGAAATGATCGGGCAAGAATTCGCACTCACCCTCTTCCTCCCTGTTGCGGGAAAGGAGGGGCAAACGGCCGCCAAAGGTCCCGAAATGTTTCGGGTGATCGGCGTCATCGACAGCGAAGAAAATATCGCCTACTTCGCGCTCGACGATTTCCCCGACGCGAAAACCGACCGCTTCCAGGCGCTCAAAGTGAAGGCCGAGACCGCCGAACAAACGACCCCCATCCGAGACGAAATCCTCAAGCTCGGCTTCGCCGTTTCTTCCATTTCCGACACCATCAGTCAGGCGAACAAAGTCTTTCGCGCCGTTCAAATCATCCTCATGGTCTTCGGGCTCGTCGCGCTCGTCGTCTCCGCGATCGGTATGTTCAATACCATGACGATTGCCCTCCTCGAGCGCACCGAAGAAATCGGCATCATGAAATCGATCGGCGCCTCGCGCATGAGCATCTCGCTCATGTTCATCGTCGAGGCGACGATGATGGGCTTTCTCGGCAGTTTGGTTGGCGTCGTCTTGGGATGGCTCGGCGGAGAAGTTTCCAACTATCTCTTGAACCTTATCGCCACTCGTTTCGGCGGCGAAAGCGTCGACCTCTTCTCCAGTCCCGCGTGGTTCATCGCGCTCATCATCGCCTTCGGATCAATCGTCGGTCTCATGACCGGTCTCTTCCCCGCCCGTCAAGCAAGCCGCATTGACCCCCTGGACGCGTTGCGATACAAATAAGAGACAATCGAAAAACTGCTGGAGGGCGAGCATGAAAGAAGAGGAAATCACCAAGCTTATTCGGAGAATTCGAAAAGCGCGAGGAGAGGAAGAGACTATCCTCGGAGACAATCCCAAAGAGTATCTGGACAATCTTCGGAAAAATCCGAAAAAGATCGAGGAAATACTCATCAAATCTGGAATCTACCGAAGAAACAAAAAAGAAAGGTTGGTTCTTACCAAACGGTATCGATAACCTCGGAAGCAAGAACAGGTTTGCAACCCCAAACAAGAGCCTCTGTATATCAGGGCTCTTTTTATTTCTTCAACTCTTCGAGAATCACGCGTCGATCATTCCACGGAATTCGCTCGTTTCCGATCGCCATCACTTCTTCGGCGCCTTTGCCGGTTATGACCACGATATCGCCGGGCGTGGCGAGACGAATCGCTTTGGCGATCGCTTTGCGACGGTCCATAATGATAAAAAGATTTTCGCGCGGGGTTTTATTGACAATGCCCTTTTTGATTTCCCGAACGATTCGTTTCGGATCTTCCGTGTACGGATCCTCATTCGTGAGAACGATGATATCCGCGTATGACGAAACGATTTCTCCCATAAGCGGTCGCTTCCCGCGGTCGCGATCGCCGCACGCGCCGAAAACGGCGAGAATTTTCGCACGCTCGTTCGGTTTCATTTTTGAAACGAGTTCATAGAGGTTCTGAAGCGCGTTCGGCGTGAGAGCATAGTCGATGAGAATGATAATGCCGAGATCGTTCGACACGCGCTCCATCCGCCCCGGCACGCCGGTAATTTTTGCCAGCGCTCTCGCGGCGGTATCAAAGGAAATGCCAAACGGCACGACCGCCGCGAGCGCGGCGAGCGCGTTCTCGATATTGAAGAGCCCGGGGAGTGCCACACAAAATTCGGTTTCGCCGACATGAAAACTCGACCCGCCGAGCGTCGTTTCGATATTTTCCGCGAGCACATCCGCCTGTCGATCGAGGCGACTGTAGGTAATCTTTTTCGGAGGCAACGTTTCGAGAAACTCCCCCGGATTCTCCATATCGAGATTGACAACGCCGACTTTCGCCCGATCAAACAATCGTCGCTTCGCCCGGCGATATTCTTTCATGGTTCCGTGATAATCAAGATGCTCGCGCGTCACATTGGTAATGACCGCCACGTCGAAGGGAATTCCGAAAACGCGCCCCTGGTCAAGCGCGTGCGACGACACTTCGAGCACCGCCACTTCGCATTCGGCTCTGACCGCTTCCCGCAAAAATTTCTGCACCTTCCATCCCGAGAGCGTCGTGAATTTCGACGCGTTCACCCATGTCCGTTCCCCAATCCGAAAATCAATCGTTGACGCGACCGCTGTTTTCTTCCCTGCTTCGCGGAGAATCGCCGCAATACACGCGACCGTCGTCGTCTTCCCATCCGTCCCCGTCACACCAACGACGCGCAATTTCCTCGCCGGAAACCCAAAGACGAGCGCGGCGAGCGCGGCGAGCACCGTATGATATATATTCTTTATGCTCTGCGGAAAAATTCCCTTGAGTTGTGTCGATACCATAGCTTCAGTATAGCACGAGAGAAGGAAAATACCCCCCTCTTGACAAGATTTCAAAATGTGCTAGCTTCAAATGAGAAAGGAATCGGCAGGGACTTTTGACAAGGATGATCACGGGATCAACGGAAGATAGTTCTTTCAACCTCCGCAAGGAGATCCTTCCATGAAGGAGAAAGGAAATGGGCGCCAGCTGAAATCACAAACCCCGGACGAACACAGAGTTCTTCCGGGGTCAATCTTTTTTACAGACCCTTTTCTTTGTCATTTTCGTTTAGCCTGTTTTTTTCCATAATTCTGCCATCTACCCTATCACTTTCCTTTTCGATTTTGTTCTGTCCACTTCCACGCAAGTTCAAAAATTGCTCGAAAAGAGCTGGCAATTTCTTTATCTTCAATAACAATTCCAACAACTCTATCCTTGAATGATGCAATTCTCACTTTATCCTCAAAGAAGGCAATATCGCAACTCACGGGAAGCTCGTTTTGAGGAAGGCGCATAATTTGGGCGTTCTCAACATTCTGCAAATCTCCCTTTTCGCGAGTGTAGAGCGCCTTCACTCGTATTTTACTTTCCAACCTTTCTTTTCGAATATTCGCCATTTCCTCCGGAGTAAGCGTTTTCTCAACAAAATCGCGCGAAAAAACATCGTATGATTCTTGATTCTTGCTTGTTTTCAAATGCTCGCTCACCATCGTGAGTATCCCATCCTTCCCTTCGTAGTATTTCACCACCGGCTTGTCTTTGTTCCTATTGTTGATAGATTGAAGCTCGGGAAGGAGACGTTTGAATTGTTCCTCACGGAGATCCAAGTCCTTGCGTTCCTTGGCAATGAGATCCAAGATACGCTCCGGCATTTCCGCCATAAAAAATTGCTTCTTCCCTTGGTAGTAGCTCGACATAAGCCCCCGCTCCATCAGTCCTTCGATGATGAAATAGGTGGTCGGACGTTTAATGCCCGCCTTCGCCGAAATTTTCTGCACCGTCGCCTGCCCCAATTCGAGAGAGGCGAGATACACCTTCGCTTCCTTTTCATTGAGACCGAGTGACTGAATATCTTTCTGAATCATAGACATAGAATTAAAGTCGTCCGTTCCCCCATTCGAACGCGCAATTATCGCAAATAATTATCTTTTTGTCAAGAGTCGAACGGCTTTTTTGACAAACATTTTTGACATTCCGAATATTTCATAGAGAGAAAAACGGCTTGGCAGAAGTATTATATCAGAACTCCCCGGGAAGCGAACAGTCTTGACATTTTCCGCAAATCCCCGCTTGAATCGCGTGACCCCCGCAAGGCTTGGCCGCTCTCCAATCGTATCAACGCCACCCAGATCGTACCGCGCGCACCCGCGCCGCTTCGCCCTCTGTATCGCCCGAAGCTGCAAAAGGAAGGGCGCCATGCTCCCCCGATCGTCATCGCTCGAGGCGCCGTGGAGATAGGTCGCCGTATCGCCGAAGAAGGAAACGAGTATCGCGGCAAGCGTTGTGCCATCGCGCCGCGCCACCAACAGTTCGAGCATCTCCTCGGAAAACGCCTCGAAAAAATTTCGATACCGCTCCTCCGGATGCGCCGCGATGTCGTTTCTCCGTGCCGTTTCGCGGATCATTTTGAGAAATTCTTGCACCGCGACCTCGCTCCGTTCGGACGACACTTCGACACCGCGCTTTTCCGCGAGACGTACATTGTACCGTGTCTTCGCCTTCATTCCCGCGAGTATTTCCTCCTCGCTCTTTGAAATATCCATGACGAGAATTTCCCGCGGTTGCATATCGTGAAGCGCCCTCTTCACTCCGTATGGCTTCGACCACTCCCGAAGCATTTCCAACTCTTCTTCATTCTTCGGCTCCACCCGCACCCACCCCACCCCCCTCTCCCTCGCTTCCTCAATCACATTCTGCCACCACTCCGTCCCTCGTTTTTGATTTTTAATATTTGATTTTTGATCTAATATCGGTCCTCGTGGCACATACCAATATTTCCCCACGACGGGAAGCCTATATTCAATCACATTCGCCCACAATCCCCGGTTCTCAAAATGAAAGGTTGAATGTCCCTCCCGTTCTTCAAACCCGCGCCACGCTTCCGACTGGAGAAACCCCCCGTCGGGACACTCAGCATTGAGCCATAAAATTTGTTCGGATGTGTTCATACTGTGAAATTGATTCATGAAATGTTTTGCGTGTTTGGTCCCGCCTTGGCGGGAAAAGAAATAAACGAAGGGGCGAGCAAGCTTACAAAGACCACAAACGAAAGCTTCTTTGGGTGGTTATTTCTCTCCATAACACAAAAACTCACCTACCAAGCCCCGGAGCATTTCTTGAACGTGCCAAATACGCAAAACATTCCACTGCATTCACCGCTTCTTCCCCAGTACTTTGAGGAGCGCTCCAATCTTCTCTTCGACGCGAACGAGTCCCGGCGGCAAGAGTTTCATCGCCTCGCGCACTTCCCCCGGCAGATACCCCATCGAAGAAAGCGCTTCGATCGTCTCACTCTCTTCCGTCGCCCCCCGGATCCCCGCTTCCGTGAGCGTCCCCACCTTGTTCTCGAGATCGAGAATGATGCGCTCGGCCGTGCGTTTCCCCACACCGGAAATGCGCGTCAAAATGGACGTATCTTTCCCGATAACCGCCGCTCTGATGGAGGCGGGTTCCGAGACCGAAAGAATCCCGAGCGCCATCTTGGGACCGACGCCATTTACGGAAATGAGAAGCTCGAACATCGAGAGCTCCCCCTCATCAAGGAACCCGTAGAGCGTAATCGCGTCCTCGCGCACGTTTGTGAAAATATAAAAGCGCGCCGAAGACACTCCGGCGATTTTGCCGAGCGTATAGGGCGTAAGGTGCACCTTATATCCGACGCTACCCGCCATCACGATCGCGTGATCATGACGAAGCGCGGCGATCGAACCTTCGAGAAGAGCAATCATGCTAAAACTTTTCTAGAAGGATTTGCGTGTTTGGCTAAGAGAAAGAAATCAACGGAGGGGCAAGCAAACTCACGAAAACCACAAGAGAAAGCTTCTTTGGGTGGTTATTTCTATCCAAAACACAAAAACTCAGCTACCAAGCCCCGGAGCATTTCTTGAACGTGCCAAATACGCAAATCCTGACGGCGTTAAAAATATAAAACCACCTCAAATCTACCACGGAAGCCCTCCTCTTGCCAAAAAACAAACCGCATGGTACAAGAGAGAGACGTTTCGTCATTCCCGCGAAGGCGGGAATCCAGTCACCGCATGCCAAACATTATAGTCTCTACGAATTAAATTTGTAGGAGTTTTCTGTGAGCTGGTGGAAACTGGATCCCCGTTTTCACGGGGATGACGGTGCCCTTGCAGAAAGATTCGTTTTATATTTCGGTTTAACATTTTTTCAAAGTTTTATGCCTATCAAGAATTCCGCCAAGAAGTATATGCGTGTCACCGCCAAAAAGACCGAACGAAACAAAGCCGTGAAGGGTGTCTTCAAGGGCGCTATCAAAAAGACGCGCGAAGCCGTGAAGGCGGGCGACGTGAAGACGGCGCAAGAAGAATTGAAACGCGCCGTAAAGAGCCTCGACAAAGCCGCGGAAAAAAACATCGTCAAGAAAAACACCGCCGCCCGCAAAAAGTCTCGTCTCAATGCACTGGTGAAAAAGGCGGCGCTCGGGAAGTAGATTCGCCACAGTTTCCGTTTGTTATTGAAAAATCCCCAGCCACTCGGTTGGGGATTTTGATTTTCAAAACTTTCTTCCTATCTCTTTCAGAGTGCAACCACTTCTTCTTCTCTGTTCGAGAGATACTTTCGCATGAGCGCAATAGCCAACGAAAGCGCGACCGATCGAATCACATGTGCCGCCTGCACGCGGTATATCATTCGACTCTTCAAAGTGGAAGAGAACTTCTGTAGGGCTTCTACAATCATAGGAACACCTCCCATTAAATAAACCCCAAACACACCAAAATCCTACCATGACTCCCGAAAGGCGCGCAAACAGTCTCTCGTGATCAACGCATCTATCACACTTCAGAAATTCAAACATCTGTGTCCCGAGCATCCTCGGTCTCTTGCCACGCATCCGTCTTGCCGAGTTCGGCTTCGACTTCTTCTACGGTCGGGAGACTTTCCTTGAGTGATTCGGGAAGTGTAGTAGAGAGTTCGTAGCGCGCAATCCCGATGGGCTTCCCCACGCCTCGGAGCGCGTACTCCGCCACGATAGTATTGCGATTCTTGCAAAGGATAAGACCGATGGAGGGCTGGTCTTCCCGCATCTTCACCTGCTCGTCCAGGGCGGTGAGGTAGAAGTTGAGCTTGCCGGTGTACTCCGGTTTGAAGGGGCCGGTTTTGAGTTCGATGGCGACGTAACAATGCAAGCGCAGGTGGTAGAATAGGAGGTCGATATAAAAGTCTTCCCCGCCCACCTCCAGGTGGTATTGCCGTCCGACAAAAGCAAACCCCTTGCCGAGTTCCAGCATAAAGCGGGTGATCCGCTCCACCAGGGCGGTTTCCAGCTCCCGTTCGTGCGCTTCCTCCCCCACATCGAGAAAGTCGAAGAGATAGGGGTCTTTGAGGGTTTCGCGAACCAGATCGGACTGCGGGGTCGGCAAGCGCTCCGCAAAGTTGTCGATCCGGGGCTTGTCGGCTTGGCGTTCGTACAGCTGGCTTTCGATCTGGTGGATAAGGACATTCCTGGACCAGCCATTTTCGATGGTCTTCCGGACATACCAAAGAGCTTTGTCTCGCTCTTTAATATCCTGAACAATCAAGACGTTATGACCCCAAGGAATTTGTCCAACAAGTTGTTGGACTTTTTCGCCATGGGGAGCATAAAAACCGTACCACTGTTTGATGTTATAGAGGTTGCTCCGGGAAAATCCTTTGAGACCATCGAGTTCGCGGGTGAGATCTTTGGCAATCTGCTCGATCACCGCGTCCCCCCAGCCGCTCGCCCGCTGTTTCTCGGCAATCTGTTTGCCGATGTCCCAGTACAAAGCGATCAATTGAGTATTGACCGCGAGCGCCGCCTTGATCTGCGCCGACCGGATGCGGGTCTTCAGGTCGGTAATGAGGGCACGGTAGTCGTCCGTAGTGATGAGGTCGTGATGCATAGGGTATGGAGAAAAAATGTCGAAGTAAAAAAGCCGTATCACAAATGAGATCCGCACGCCAAAATCCTACCATAACTCCCGAAAGGCGCGCAAATTCAACAAAAATTCGTTTTTGGGCTATTATTGAGATACTCTTCAAAGAACCACCCATGAAATCCCTCCTCCAAAAAATCGCTCCATTCCTCTTCGCCGTTTGGACGCTCGGCGTCATGGCGACGTATTTTTTCTTCTATAAAACTTACGGGCAATTCTATCTCGTCGCCTTCGCGCTCCTTCTTTTTTTCGCCACATTCTTCATCCTGCTCTTTTTTTGCATTTCTCTCCCCTCTTTCTTTCGCGGCAAAGAGCCGCCGATCATTCGCTGGTTCCGCCGTCTGCCGGATACATTTTCCATTCCGGTAAAAAATCTCGTGGTTGTTTTTTACGGAGTAACCGCGACGTGGATACTTCTCATTTTCCTTTTGAATTCCGACATCGGCATCGCGGCAAACAGTATCATTTCCGTTTTCCTCGTCACCCTCATCACCCTTGCCGGCTTCTCAATCGGGAGCCATCTCGTCCGTCGATTTCGGATCGAGTATGAAAGTTTTCTCGAACGCTTCATTCTCTCAACCCTCTTCGGCTTCGGCGTCCTCATGCTGGTCGTCTACCTCGCCGGCATGACGGGACTTCTCTATAGCACCCTCGCCTACGCACTCGTGTTGGGCATTCTCTTCTTCTTCCGAAGAGAATGGCAGACGCTTTTTTCGGACATTGGGAAAACAACTCTTCCATGGAGAATAAAACCATTTCTCACGTTCGACAATTTCGCTATCATCGCTTCCTTCATCCTCTTC
>JAYRSG010000017.1:0-3606 GCA_041920175.1 Candidatus Moraniibacteriota bacterium
ATGGAGAAACTTTCCGGTAAGCGGATCGATCTGTGTGTCATAGATGAGCGTATTGACCGGCTTCCCTCCGGGAAGCGCGAGCTCAACAACCGTATTCTCTCCCGCCGCCTTATAGGCACGGGAAAATTCCAGAAACGAAACCGAAAGCGATCGGGAAGGAATTTCGTGCCCGTAGAGTACGACCGGAATACGACCGTTCCGCCGAAGAACCGACGCACTCGCCGTACGATCTTCCGCCTGCAAAAGTATAGATGAAGTCATAGTGGAAAAAAGAGAAACAAAAAAAAGACCCGACCGGTATTGAATATTTGATAATTTCGAAAAGTTCTACAAAATATCCTTCAGCTTTCCCGATTTTTCTTTGAAGAAAATATAGGCGTCAAGCACTTCGTCGGTGGAGATGACATCTTTTCCGAAATACTTTTTCGATTCCTCGCTCTCAAGATCCGTAAGGACGCCGACACTCGCGATTCCCCACTGATTCGACGAAACGAAGAGGATGCTCGAAACGCCGCAGGCGGGACACGAAACATGCATCGTCGAACGAGCCTCATCCTCAACGAGCGACGTCACCACGGCGGGCGCATATTTCTTGTTGCACACCGGACACTTCGCGAACGATTTCAAGTTTCCGATCGGCATGTTCATACGGCGAGCATACAAGAAAAGAACCGAAAAATCAAACCTCCCCCAGCCAAAAGAGCCTAGCACACAGGAGACCTTAAGTCAATGTGAATGAAAAGCCGACATCAAGAGCGACGCCGGCTTTTTTCTTTACCTTCCTCATTATTTTATAGCCTGCAGCATCCCCTTTTTGTCGGTGTCAACGCGCGAAGTTCGTCACGCGTAATTCCGTTCTTTTCCCAAAAATGCAACTCGCCACTTTTCCTCGCCTTTTTCGCTTCGAGAAGAACCAAAAGAGCAAAGAGGCGACCAAAAAGAATCGCGGATACATTTTTTGCTCTCAAGTCGAAAACAATCGATTCCACATTTAACACATCTGGCACTTTCATCATCTCTCTCCTCCGCAACAATAAACCGAACAAAATACCAAAATCGCAAAATTCTCTACACATCCAAATTCTGCACGCTCTTCGCGTGTGTTTGGATGAAACGGCGGCGAGGTTCGACGTCGTTCCCCATGAGAATGTCGAAAATCCGATCAGCCTCTTCGGCATCGTCGAGGGAGACACGGAGCATCTGACGATGGACCGGATTCATCGTCGTCTCCCAGAGCTGTTCGGGGTTCATTTCGCCCAAACCCTTGTAGCGCTGGATATTCACCCCATGAATCGTTTCCGTTCCATTTCCACTCTCCCCTCCGACCCCTTCCTTTTCTTCTTCCTCTCCCTCAAATTCTTCTCCGCCCTTCACCTTTTTTCCCCGCGCCATTTCACTCGCTTCTCCCTTTGTTTCCGCCTTTATCTCTCCCTTGGTCATCGCGAGAAGCACGCGATCTTTTTCTTCATCTGTAAAAACATACTCGACCCGCTTCCCCTTCTGGAGACGATAGAGCGGCGGCTGGGCGATATACACATAGCCGTCTCGCACCATATTCTCGAAGTACCGGTAAAAAAACGTAAGGAGGAGCGTTCGAATATGCGAACCGTCCACGTCGGCGTCCGCCATGATGATAATCTTGTGATAGCGGAGTTTCCCGAGATTGAGACTCTCTCCGATACCGGCGCCGAGCGCGATGATAATCGGCTTCAACGTGTCGGATTTCACCACCTTGTCAAGACTCGTCTTTTCGACATTGACGAGCTTCCCTCGCAAAGGGAGAATCGCCTGAAACATCCGGTCCCGTCCCTGTTTGGCGCTCCCGCCCGCGGAATCTCCCTCGACGATATAGAGCTCGGACTTCGACGCGTCGCGACTCGTACAATCGGCGAGCTTCCCCGGAAGCGTCATGCCATCCAAGGCGCCCTTCCGGAGGACCGCGTCCTTCGCCGCTCGCGCCGCAAGGCGCGCCTTGGCGGTGAGGAGGCACTTGTCGAGAATCGCCCGCGCGTCATTCGGATGCGTTTCGAGAAATTCCGAAAACCCCGCCGAAACAACCCCCGAGACAATTCCTCGCACATCGGCATTGCCAAGTTTCGCCTTGGTCTGTCCTTCAAACTGCGGATTCGGGAGTTTCACCGACACCACTGCCGTCAATCCTTCGAAGACATCTTCCGACGAGAGCGTCCCGTCTTTTTCTTTGAGAATATTGTGCTTCCTGGCATAGTCATTCAAGACGCGCGTGAGCGCGCTCCGGAAACCGGTGACATGCGTGCCGCCGTCCGGGTTCAGAATGTTGTTGGCAAAGGCAAAAAGGTGTTCCTTGAAGGTGTCTACATACTGAATAGCCACTTCGACAAATACATCCCCAACGGTTTTTTCGATAGAGGCCGGCGTGATGTTTTTCACTTCTTTGCCGCGATTCAAAAATTTCACGAAAGAAACGATACCGGAATCAAACGCAAAGGAATATTGTTTCACTTTGTACGCCTCGTGGACACCTTCCGCTTCGCGCTCATCAAAAACACTAATGCGAATGCCCTTGGTGAGATAGGCTTGATACCGAAGATAGTCGAGCACTTTGCTCCAGCTGTATCGAATTTCCGAAAACACTTCCCCATCAGCCTTGAAGGTGATCGTCGTTCCGGTTCGCTTCGACGGACCGATCGGACGCACGACACCCCGCGGTTTTCCGCGATCGTACTCCTGAAGCCACACCTTGCCGTCGCGATGCACCTCGGCGCGCGTCCATTCGGAAAGCGCGTTTACCACCGAAACGCCGACCCCGTGAAGTCCGCCCGAAATCTTGTATCCGCCGCCGCCGAATTTTCCTCCCGCGTGAAGCACGGTTAGCACCGTTTCGAGCGCGGATTTTTTTGTCTGCGGATGAATATCAACCGGAATACCGCGACCATAATCGGACACCTCGACGATTTCGCCCGGAAGAAAACGCACGACGATGTGCTTTCCGAATCCCGCCATCGCCTCATCGATTGAATTGTTAACCACTTCCCACACGAGATGGTGAAGTCCTTCGAGCGACGTGCCCCCGATATACATGCCGGGACGCTTCCTGACCGGATCGAGCCCCTCCAACACCTGAATGGAAGCAGCGCCATAATCATTCTTATTTTTGGGTTCGGATGGCGACATAACGCATGAATATTTGAAAAACTGAAACTAGCATCATTCCTCTTTCTTTATAGAACTTTCTCACTTTGATGCAGTTCGAGGAAAAACCGAGCAACGGAGCAAGGTGTATGAGCTATACTCCGCGCGAGTAGCGCAGGTTTTGACGAAGAAATGCGCAAAGTGAGGAAGTTCTATTTTATTCGAAACTTTCGGAGAAAAAAGAGTTCAATCAAAAAAAGAAACCCGAAAAGAAAAAGCGCGTCCCACCACACGAGCCACTCCGCCCGCAAAAGGAAGAGCACACCCATGCAAAAAATCGCCCCCAATATCCCTTGCCGCACGCTCGTACCGACGCGGAGGAGCGCTCGTTCACTCCCCAGAATCATCCGCCGCATGAGGAGAACCGCGAGAGAACATACTCCCCCGAGCAAGAGGAAGAGCGTCGTCGAAAAGAGCAACCATTCGAGCGGCGTC
>JAYRSG010000018.1:0-1782 GCA_041920175.1 Candidatus Moraniibacteriota bacterium
CGGTGATTCCGTTTCGCCCACGGGAATTTTTGGAGAAACGAGGTGCGAATATCTTTTCCGTCAAAGCGACCGTGCATCGCTTCCCGATCATGGAGGAGCGTAAAAATCGGCGCTTCCGGAAACAATTCCGTAAACGCCTCAAGCACCCGCTCAGCCCCTCCGTACTGAACCAAATAGTCATGCACCAGCGCCACATTCATACGGTACGCGCGAAAAATCCGTTCATGATTCACCGTTTTTTCGGAATGCCCGACCAAACGCCCAGTTGAGAAGCGAGAAGAGAAGCGCGCCGAAGAACGCCGCACCGAAGGATGACACTCGGAATCCGTCGACCCATTGCGCGAGAAGCCAAAAGAGGAATCCGTTCACGACGAAGGTGAAGAGTCCGAGCGTGAGAATCGTCACCGGAAGCGCGAGGAGGAGGAGAATCGGGCGAAGCGTCACGCCGATCACGCCCCACAGGAACGCAAGCCAGAGCGCCGTCCCGAAATCGCGCACCGTTATTCCCGGCACGATATTCGCGATGACGAGAAACAGCACCGTATTCACCGCCCACAGAGCAAGAAGTCGCATAGGTATGTTCTCAAAACTAAAATTTCTTAAAGTATAGATGAAAAACGCCGTTTGTTAAAGAGAACAAAAAAACCGCCCCGTGGGAGCGGAACGGTTTCTCAAAAACCAGTAAAAAGACGGGAAAAATCAGGCAACTATCTTCACGATCTCGACTTCCGTGTAGGGTTGGCGATGACCGAATTTCACCTTGTAGCGCTTCTTGGGCTTGTGTTTGATACCCCACACTTTATCAGCTTTCCCTTGATCCGTAACCGTAGCGACAACTGAAGCCTTTGAAACAAACGGCGTTCCCACTTTCACGCTTTTTTCATCGCCCACGAGCAAAACCTCGGAAAAGGTGACTGTATCGCCCGCCTCGCCCGAAAGTTTTTCGACGCGAAGTTTCCCTCCTTCGAGAGCCCGATACTGTTTCCCGCCCGTTTTGATAATTGCAATCATAAGAATGAAGAGCTAAGGCATCGTCGCAAAATAACTTGCACACTTTTTGTGTCAAATTGAAAATGAGATGCGAGCCATAATGCAGGGGATTGATTAATTTGTTTTGCGACAGTGCCTAAAAAACAAACTTTACTCTAGCAAAAAGCCAAAATTCTGTCAATGCGACCGCGATTTCACTCCAGAACCGCCTTCACTCTTCGAACACCAGACGAGGAGGTCTCTTCCTTCACGATCCGGAAGCGCCCCATTCCGCTCGTATTCGATACGTGAGGTCCGCCGCAGAGCTCCTCCGAATAGACTGTTCCATCCGCGCTCTTTACCCGATATACCGTCACCTTCTCCGGATATTTCTCCCAGAAACTCCCCTCGACCCCCTGGCGCTTCGCAACCTCCTTGTCGAGGATTTCCGTCTCAACCGGAGCTCCCGCCCCGATCGCCTCGTTCACGAAGGCTTCCACTTTGTCAAGGATCTCTCGGGATACTTTTTCCGGATAGGTGAAATCGAATCGCGCCCGTTCTTCAGTAATGTTCGATCCCGCCTGATGGACGCCATCGCCCAAGTACTTCCGCAGTCCCGCGAGCATAAGGTGTGTCGCCGTATGAAGCCGAGTCGTCTTCTCCGAATGATCGGCGAGCCCGCCTTTGAATTTCTGTTCGGAACCCGCACGAGAAACATCCTGGTGCTTTTTCATTTCTTCTCTAAAAGCGTTCTCATCGATGGAAACCCCTCGTTCCGCCGCGATTTCCCGAGTGAGCTCAAACGGAAATCCA
>JAYRSG010000019.1:0-2675 GCA_041920175.1 Candidatus Moraniibacteriota bacterium
ACGCACGCCAAGATTGCAAAAAGTAATTTTTTGAACGTCGGATCAGCATTCGTGAAACGTGTGAAAAAAATTACTTTTTGCAATCTTGGCAAATCACAGGGGAGCAAAGATGAAGGCAATTCGGTATTTATCGTTCAATTTCTTCTCTTTCAAAGAATTCGCGCCACCATCGGCGGGGATTGGACAAAACTTCCTCGGAAGCGCCGAGAACGATCGGCGTATCATCCGGAGAAACATTCGACGGACCGGATTGCCCCGATATTCCGGCACGCTCGCGGATGAAAATAACTTTCTCGCCGGACTTTTGATATTCGAGAACGCGCTTCGCTTCCCGCTCTCGAAAACTGTCGGATTGGAGATATTCGATACGATCGCGAAGTTTTCGATTTTCCTGATCAATGCGGTTCGCCTCTTCTTCCAACAAATGGATTTCCTCCGATATTTTTCGATTTCGCTCGGATTCCTCGTACGCACGATACCAGACGAACGCGCTTCCGAGAAGACCGGAGACGAGAATCACCGAAGAAAAAGAAACGATGAGAAATTTTTTCATACCTATCGATAGGTGAAAATCGGAGCAATGAGAAAAAATATCATCGAGATGACCGCAAGAATCGACACAACCACCCACGCGGCATACATTCGTCGATACCGTTTTTTGAACTGCGTCATACGACTTTTTTTAATTTCAAAAACAATATTATACCGAATCAAATAAATCTCTGCCACCTTGAGAGTTGCCTCGACCGAGAAAAATTATTTTTTCACATGCTCCTCTCTATCGGAGCAAACGAGAAAAAAATTATTTTTCTCGGTCTCGGCATGCAATAACGGTTTTATTTGATTTGGTGTTATCCCTCCGTATCCTTCCCCCTCTCCGTCGAGAGTATTTTTCGCACCTCTCCCAAATCGATGGAATCCTTCACGCGCTTGAAAGGCTTGGGAGCGATATGTTGCATTTGACCAAGTGAGAGAGGCGCTTCTTTGGGAACATATGCTTTCGGAGTAAAAATGCTTCGATCACTTTCCTCCCGATTAGTCTTCGACTCGGATGGTTGAGAAAAATATTCATTCGTTCGAGAAGCGTCTCCTGCAAAAAAGTGATTCGGATGAACACTCGCCTCCGTTCGAGCGACGGTCTTCTGAAAATTTTTAAAATGTTCACGACAAAACGTGGGACGCTTTCCGTCGGGTCGAAACGGCACATCAATGGAAATTCCGCACACCGCACAGGTCGCTTTATAGAGCGTGCGATTTTCAAAGTGCGACGCGTCGGGCGTTCGATATTCCGGGCGAGGCGGAAGCGGCGTCGAAGAGGAAGAGACAACGAGCTCGTTGGGAACGGAAGCTGGATACGAACGATATGGAGACGAAAAAGTTTGAGGCGGAGGTGTCGCGGGGTGCCATTTCTCTCCACGCGCGTTCGTCTGCCGTTCCCCGTTTCGTTCAGCACTCTCCTTCGACGGATGGTGGAGAGCCGGAAACGAGGGGGCGGGTTGAGATGCCATCTCCGATCCGGGAGATTTCGAAAGCGTCTCTTCGGCGCGCGCCCGCATTCGCTCTTCAAAACTCCGCTGTTCTTCCTCGGTGAGAGTACCCGACCATCGACGAATTTTGTCTTCAACTTCCTGCTTATTGACGGCATATCGTTCCCGAGAAATACGAATAACCTTTTCCTCGTTTTCGCGATTCTCGGGGAGCTCGATCGGCGGAAGCGTCGTCGCACTAAAGGCGTCGCCGGCGATACCATCGATCATGAGCTTCAAATAGATGTGATATTTCTCGAGATTCACGATATCGGTCGCCAGAAAAATCGGCGAGAATTCTTTCTCGAGAAATTCGGCGTCCGTCGCGCCGACGCGAAAACTGATGATCGTTCCGGCATTGCCGAAAATGGCATCCCGAACCGGCTCTTCAATCTGCAAAATATACTGATTCGCAAGCGTCAAGTTGAGGCGATACTTTCGCGCCTCAGAGAGAATATTGGCGAATGATTCCGTCGCGAAATTCTGAAATTCGTCCACATAGAGATAGAAATCCTTGCGCGCCTCTTCCGGCGTGTCGACGCGTCCCATCGCGGCGAGCTGAATTTTGGTAATCATCATCGCTCCCAAAAGTGCACTGTTGTCTTCGCCGATCCGCCCCTTGGAAAGATTCATAATGAGAATCTTTCGACTATCCATCACGTCGCGCACATCAAATGAAGAAATCGTCTGCCCCACGATATTCCGGATAAGCGAACTCGAGAGAAATTGACCGACTTTGTTTTGAATCGGCGCGATTACTTCCTGAAGCACGCGATCGTTCCATTTGGTGTACTCGTCAACCCAAAAGGATCGCACTACCGGATCGGTTACTTTCTCAAGGACACGCTTGCGATACTCTTTGTCAATGAGAAGTCGCATCACGCCGAGGAGAGTGCTCCCGGGATACTCGAGGAGCGCGAGAATCGCATTTCGCAAAATATATTCAAGACGCGGTCCCCACGAATCAGCCCATATTTTTTTGAAAACGCCGACCAACCCCGAGGCGACCAAATGTCGATATTCGGGCCCGACATGCTCCATCACATTGAAAGCGACTGGAAAGTCCTGATCCGAAGGATTGAAATAAATGACGTCATTCACGCGAGACGGCGGAATGGCTCGGATGAGTTTTTCCGCCGTATCGCCATG
>JAYRSG010000020.1:0-2427 GCA_041920175.1 Candidatus Moraniibacteriota bacterium
CAATATCAAGACGATTATCGAAGAAACGCCTCCCGAGCTTCTCTCGGATATTCTTCAGCGGGGAATTATTCTTGCCGGCGGCGGGAGTATGGTCCGAGGATTCGATCGCTTCCTCGCCAATCAAACCGGCATTCCCGTTCGCATGATGGAAGACCCTTTGACGGCGGTCGTGCGCGGCACCGGCATTGTGCTCGAGGATATGGATCGACTCAAAGAGGTGTTGGTCGAGGATCAGCGCGGCACACCGCTCCGATAGCTTTCGGACTTCCTCACTTTGCGCATTTCTTCGTCAAAACCTGCGCTACTCGCGCGGAGTATAGCACATACACCTTGCTTCGTTGCTCGGTTTTTCCTCGAACTGCATCAAAGTGAGGAAGTCCTAATTTTGTTTAAAACTTTTTCACCATGTCATTTTTTCGCGTTTTTTGGAAAAACAAATTCGGGAAACTCTTCCTCGTTCTTCTCGGATGCGCGGCCGTTTTTCTTTGGAATCCGCCATTTGTCGCCTTCTCTTTCCGGACGGTTTTTGGGACGGCGGCGTTTCCGTTTCAGAGCATCTTGTCTTTTTTCGGATACCATATACACCAAGCGGGATCGTTTTTCGTCTCGGTGGGGGACATGAAGCGGGAAAACGAGCGGTTGTCCGAAGAAAATGTCGATCTCAAGGCGAAAGTGGCCGCGCTGTCGGACGTTTCTCGCGAGAATGAGCTCCTCCGCGAAGAGCGGGGACTTTTGCCGAGGGATCGATTCGAATTGCGATCGGCAGAAGTGATTGGTCGGGACGATGTTTCTTCTGGCGGAGCGATTCTCATTGATGCGGGCGAATCTGCCGGTGTCCGAAAAGGAATGACGGTTGTTGCGGGGAAAGGGGTGCTTCTTGGTCGGATCGTGGAAGTTTCGCCGTTTTCGTCGCGCGTGCTCCTTCTTTCGGACTCGGAGAGCGCGGTGAGCGCCGTCGTTGGAAGGACGGAAGCGCGCGGCGTCGTGCGCGGGGAGTACGGACTGGGACTGGTTCTTGATATGGTGCTTCAGTCGGATACGCTCCGCGCCGGGGATGAAGTGATCACGTCGGGCTTGGGCGGGGATGTGCCGAGAGGACTTCTCGTTGGAACGGCGACCACAGTGGAGTCGTCCGCCGACCGGCTTTTTCAGCGAGCGACGCTTTCGTCCCCCATTCGTTTCGATCGAGTGCGTTTTGTTTCGATTATTTTGAACGTGAAACCATGAAACCCGTTCTCTTTCGGAGCTTCTTTCTTTTCGGCGCGGCGATAGTCCAATTCTCGCTCGCCAATACGCTTTTTGTCGCGTGGCCGGTTTCGGTTCCGATACTTCTCTCCGTCGTTGTTTCCTTCACGCTCCTCAAGGGATTTTCTTTTTCGTGGAAGTGGGCGATTGTCGGGGGAATTTTTTTTGACGCGATCACGCTCGGAAGAATCGGAGGCGCTTCTCTCGAGCTTGTTCTCGCGGCGGCGATATTCAGCATCGTGGAGCGACAATTTTTTTTCGAATATCGTCTGAAGAGGATTCTTTTTTTCGGCGGTGCGGTATGGTTTTTTGATGGAGTTCTTCGCGTGGTAGAAGTTTCCTTCCTCACGAGTTTTTTCGGAAGAGAGAATGCGTTCTTTTTTTCTTCTTTTTTTTCCGATTTTCATTGGGGCGTATTTTTCTGGACACTCGTTGTTTCGGTGCTGACTTTTTGGTTTCTTTTTCGGCTCACGGCGATGTTTGAGCGATATATCGAACTCTTTGAGAGGATTCCCTTTAATCGGAAAAGACCGTCATTTTTGCTTTGACTCTTCGATAGGGTACAATGAAAAGAAGATTGCAAAACGGTCGGTCCGTGTTTTTTTGAATTTTGTATGCGCATCGGCATCGATATGCGAAATATTGGGAAGAAGCGAACGGGGGATGAAGTCGTTTTCCTGAATCTCGTGCGCGAACTTTCCGAGCTTGACGCGGAGAACGAATATCTCCTGTTTTTTGACGCGCGGACAAAAGGGGAGCTTGAAGAAATGGCGCGACGGCTCCATATTCTCGGAAAGAAAAACTTTCGCATAATTTCACTTCCCGCGAAGAACAAGTTTGATTGGAATCTCTGGTTTTTGCCGCGCGCTCTCCGTGCGTATCCGGTCGACATTTATCATACGCAGTATATTATCCCGTTTTTCATTCCGAAGCAGGTATGTGTCGTGACGCATATTCACGATATTTCTTTCAAGGTATATCCTCGATTCATTGCCCGGCGCGATCGGTTTTTCTTGAACGCGCTCATCCCGAGGAGCCTTCGTCTGGCCAAGCTTATTGTCACGCCTTCGGAATTTACGAAGCGGGAAATTGTGGAGCGATACAGCATTCCGGAAACGAAAATATTCGTGATATACAATGCCGTCGCGTCGGAATTTTTCGAAGAACGTGGAGAAAATCGCG
>JAYRSG010000021.1:0-4434 GCA_041920175.1 Candidatus Moraniibacteriota bacterium
GAAAGCGCCGCGATCCGCATTACACCCCATCCACATCGTCTCTCCTTGAAAGAACGCGAACACATCCTTCGCCTCGCCAAAATAGGCTTCGCCAAGAAGCGCAAAACCCTCGCCAACAACTTCGCCGCCCACCCGGAATATTCCAAAGAATCAATAGAGAATTTCCTCAAAAGCATCGGAAAAAACAAAAACACGAGGGCGGAAGAATTATCGGCGGAAGAATGGAAGAGGCTTTCTATTATTGAAAAACGCCCCTCGTAGAGACGCCCCGATGTATCGGGGCGTCTCTACGCACCAGCATATACCTACAAAAGAATTCCCACCGCCCAAAAACCATAGAGGGTGACAATTCCCAAAATCCACCAAAAGACCGACCGGTAGGTAACCCTGCCGGTTTTTTGTTTCATGGAAATAACGGTCCAGAAGGAGGCGCCGCCAAAGAGAAGCGCGGGAATGAAGAGTGCCGGCGCGCGGAAGATAAAAACGCTCGCAAGGTAGGAGAGAAATATACCGCTCCCAATCGCAAGTTTTGCCTTTTCGACACCGAGAAGGACGGGGAGCGTCCAGACGCCGTCTTTCACATCGCCCGCAATATCTTTGAAATCCTTAAGAGGGATTGAAACCGTATAGGCGAAAAGAAAAAGAAAGACGAATGAAACGGGGAGCGCCCCGAGAGTTCCCTCGGGAGCGAGCGTTGAAAACCCAAGAAAAAGCACAAGGACGCTCGCGACGGCACTTGCAAACGAAGCAATAATCGGAAAGCGTTTCAACCGAAAGGGCGGCGCGGAATACGCCCATGCGACCGCCTGGTAGAGGAGGAGGAAAAGCGCGGCTCTTGCAGAAACGAGCGCGGAAAAAAGGATTGAAACCGCAAAAAATCCGGCACCGATCGCTCGGTAGAGCGAAATCGGGATCGCGCCGGAAGGAAGCGGTCGAGAGGCATTTGTTTCCGCGTCAATCGCCGTATCGAAACAATCATTCGCGACAACCGACGCGAGCCACGCTGACACGACCGCCCCAAGGAGGAGAAACACGGCGAGAAAATCGAAAAAACCAAACGAAAGCTTCGCCTCTGCAAAGAGCGCCGCGAGCCCCATCCCCACGAAAAGAAGTCCCGCGTGATAGACCGCTTGCGGCAAGCGCGCATTTCGGAAGAGCGCGAGAAATATCGCCTTTTCTCGAACGAAGAGCCAGGACCCAAGGACAAAGGGAAGTATCGCCGCATACACGAGACTCATTTTGGCATTGAGGAGCGAGCGCGGATCCACCAAATCACGCGAAAAAAACGAAAACGGCGACAGAAACACCCCTGCCACATCGGACGCACGGAGAATCCACTGCCCCTCGGACACGCCCTCGATAAGCATCGCCGCCCATGACGGGAAGGTGCCGAGAAAAAAGAGGAGGGAGTACGCGGAAAGCGCCGCGAGAAGGGCGCGCGCGTATCGTTTCGTTTTCACAAACACGTACAAACCGAAAAGAACCGTGACGAGCGCCACTTCGACCCGGACGCCATAGGTAATTCCCATGTCCGGCCGGTCGCCAAAAAACGTGAAGTATCGAAAAAGAAGCCCCGAGAGCCCGTCAAAAATATAGAAACTCCAGAGCCCCTTGCCGCCGGAAACGACAAAATCAATAACGGGCGGCAAAAGAATCACGAGAAATCCGAAGAGCAACATATTCGACGCAACCGAGAGCGACACGCGCGCGAAATACTGGAATATCGGAAGAAAGAGGAGGAACGAAAGGAGAAAAAAGGAGAGATTATGCATCAATTCATACCAGAGAAAGATCGCCGAATGCACTTTGAAGCCAAAAAGCCAATTCTCCACCAAGAGCCGCGCCAAAATAAGACAGACAAACGCCACCATCCACAAACCAAAGGTTGTTTTTGAGGTTTCGAGTGCGGAAAGAATTTTTTGGAAGATGTTCATAGAGAAAGCATAGCAAACTCGCCACCCCTCGCGCAATTTTCATACAATGTGGTACAGTACGAGAAATGTAGAGACGCAAAATTTTGCGTCTCTACGAAATACAACACCTCTTTGCTATGCCCTTTGATCCATCCCTCAATCCCGAACAACGCCGCGCGGTCGAAACCGTCGAAGGTCCCGTCCTCATCGTCGCGGGCGCCGGAAGCGGCAAAACGAAAACCCTCACCCATCGCATCGTCTACCTCATGCAAGAAAAGGGCGTTCGCGCCCGAAACATTCTCGCCGTCACCTTCACTAACAAAGCCGCGGAGGAAATGAAGATAAGAGTGAGTACCCTCTTATCATTAGTTAGTAGTGAGCAATCAGTAGCGAGCAAAGTATCACCTCCTCGCCCCTCACCACTCACTCCTCACATGCCTACCGGACAGGCAGGCTACCCGCTACCAACTGCTCTCCCTCACATCGGCACCTTTCACAGCATCTGCGCGCGGATTTTGCGCAAAGACATCGCCGCTTTGGGTTACAAAACCTCTTTCACTATTCTCGACAGCGATGATCAGCTCTCCCTCATGAAGCGCGTGATGCGCTCCCTCGAAATTGACCCCAAGAACATTCATCCGCGCGCCCTCCTCGACGCCGTCTCCCGCGCCAAAAATCAGCTCGTCGACGAACTCGTCTTCGAATCCCAAGCGGGGAGCCACTTCGAAGAACTCATAGCGAAAGCCTACCGCCGCTACCAAGAAGAACTCCGTGGCAATCATGCCCTCGACTTCGACGATCTCTTGGGACTCACCATCCGCCTCTTCCGCGAATTTCCCGAAACGCTCGAACACTACCGGAAACTCTTCCAATTCATCCTCGTTGACGAGTATCAGGACACCAATCACGCCCAGTACACCCTCCTCCACACCCTCGCCGAGCGCCACCGGAACCTCTTCGCGATCGGCGACGACTACCAATCGATCTACGGCTGGCGCCAGGCGGATATTCGAAACATCCTCCACTTCGAGAAAGACTACCCCGAAGCGACGATTGTCACGCTCGACCAAAACTACCGCTCAACGCAAACCATTCTCGACGCCGCCGGCGCCGTCATCGCCCAAAACCCCCACCAACGCCACAAAAAACTCTGGACGGCACAGACGGGCGGCGAGCCGCTCACCGTCTTCGAAGCGGAAGATGAACAAGAAGAGTCCGCCTACGTTGTCCGCACGATTCAATCGCTCGCGACCACAAAGAAACGCCCCTTCTCCGATTTCGCCGTCCTCTACCGCACCAATGCGCAGTCCCGCGCCCTCGAAGAGACCTGCCTCAAACATTCTCTCCCGTATCAAATCGTCGGGGGACTCAAATTCTACCAACGCAAAGAAATCAAAGACGCGATTTCATACCTCCGTCTCGTCGCAAATCCCTGGGATACCCTCTCCCTCGCGCGCATCGTGAACGAACCCGCACGCGGCATCGGCAAGAAAAGTCTCGTTTCATGGCTTGATACGGCAAAAAGTACGAACACGGACCCCATCACCCTCGCGCGCGAAGATGACGGAAAAAGGCTCACAATAGCCCCATCCAAGCAAAAAGCCGCCGCGCGCTTCGCCGAGATGATTCATACATTCTCCAAAAAACTTCCCGAAGAAGGCTCACTCTCCACGTTTCTCCGAGAACTCCTGGAGACAGTCGGATATCTGAAATCACTCGAAGACGGCACGGATGAAGGAAAAACCCGCATCGAGAATGTACAAGAACTCTTCTCGGTCACCACCAAATATGATGCAATTCCGCTCGAACAAGCCGCGACGCTCTTTCTTGAGGAAATATCCCTCGTCTCCGACACCGACGCGCTCGATGAAAAAAAAGATGTCGTCCGCCTCATGACCCTCCACAGCGCGAAGGGTCTCGAATTCCCCTTTGTTTTTATCGTGGGACTCGAAGAAGGCATTTTCCCGCATTCACGAAGCGCCCTCTCGCCCGCCGAACTCGAAGAAGAACGCCGCCTCATGTATGTAGGCTTGACGCGCGCCAAAGAGAAAGCGTGGCTCATCTCGGCGGAAACGCGTATGATCTACGGTTCGACACAAATGAATGCGCCGTCACGTTTCATCTCCGAAATCCCCGAGCACCTTTTGGAGACGGAGGAACGAAAAAAGGGTCGAGCGGCGAGCGAATTCGCCGACGATTTCCCGAGGACCTCACTAGAAAATCCGAGCATCAAGAAGGGAACAGAAAAATCGCTGTATGCAAAGCGAAAAAAACTCTCTTCCGACACCTTCCGCCCGGGCGATTCCGTCACGCACCCCACCTTCGGAAACGGCATCGTCATCAAAGTCGAGGGAACCCTCGCGACAATAGCCTTCCGCACCAAGGGCGTGAAAAAACTCGCCTTGGGGATAGCGCCTTTGGAAAAAATCTTGTAAGGGCGAAAAATTTTTCGCCCTTACCGATCATTCCGCCCTTTCCCGTGAAATTTCTCGTGCACATCGCGGAGACCTGTATCGGTGAC
>JAYRSG010000022.1:0-8507 GCA_041920175.1 Candidatus Moraniibacteriota bacterium
ATCGTGGAGAAAGAGGTGATGAAGATTGCTTCGATCCTGGATCTTCCGGCGTCGATAATTCCTTCATCGAAGTTGAGTCCGCTCTCCCAGTTGAGATTTATTTTGTCAATCAGAATGATGGCGTTTTTGACGACGATGCCGAAGAGCGCGAGTATGCCGATCAAACCGGGGAAGGAGAGTGGCACGCCGAAGATTGCCATGCCGATAAAGACGCCGATCATCGCGAGAGGGAGGGTGACAAGAACAATCGCTGATTGGGTGACGGAGTTGAATTGAATGATGAGTGTCGCGACGATGAGAATGATCGCGATCGCAAGGGCGCGGAGAATGGACTCGACGGATTCCTGATTCTGTTCGTTCTCGCCGCCGTAGGTGATTTCATAGCCGTCAGGGAGACGATACTCCCCGGCTATTTTTTCTTGGAAAGCGGAGAGGATTTCGTTGGGACGAATGTTCTCGCGAGCACCGGCGGAGAGGCGGACGGTGCGTTTTTGATCGATGCGCGTGATTGATTCGAGGGAGGGTTTGAGTTCGATTGTCGCAAGGTCGCTGAGGCGAATCCTATCGCCCTTCGCGTTTCGGAATTCTATCGCTTGCAGGTCGCTCAAAGTCGGGATGCTTCTCTCGTCAAAGCGGGCGATGACCTCGGTTTCGGTATCGTTGCGCAGAACAGTCGTCACTTTGGTGCCGGAAATTGCCATGCGGAGGGCGCTCCCGACACTGGTTGCGTCGAGACCGAAATAGGCGAGGCGCGCATGATCGAGGACGAACGTATAATCGGCGGGCGCGTTTTTGAGCGAGGTTTCAATGTTGGTTGTGCCGGGAATACTTTCGAGGATTTTTTTGAGATCTTGGGAAATTCGTTCGATTTCACGGAGATCGTCTCCCGAAACACGCGCCTCGAAAGCGGCTCCCGAAGGAGGTCCCCCCTGTTGACTCGCGACGCGGATGCTCGCGTCATCGATATTGGCAAAGTCGGTGCGCATTGCTTCGGCGATGGTGAAAGAGGCGCGGTTTCGGTCGTGTTTGTCGGAGAGCTTGACGACGATGCCGGCGAGATTCGAGGCGTTCCCGCCGACGCTTCCCGTGCCGCCTTGAGAGATGCCGGCGCTCCCGACGATCGTGGAAAAGTCGACGATCTCGGGATATTTCAATAACCTTTCTTCGACTTGTCGGACAATTGTATCGGTTTCTTCGAGTCTCAAACCCGTGGAGGCTTCGAGATTGATGAAGATGAGTTCTTCGTCGGAGGGCGGGAAAAATTCGGTTGGCACGATGCCGAGAATGGGAAGGAGGATTGCGCCGATGAAAAGTGCAAGTGTCGTGAGGAGGACGGTCCACTTTCTTTTTGCGCTTCCCAACACGAAGCGGAGGAGTTTTTCATAGGGCGGGATGATGCGATCGAAATGAATGATGCCGTGAATGAATCGATCTTTCCATGTTTTGTCTTCACGATTCCCAGCCTCTTCGAGTCTTTTCTTTATGAGTTCGTTGCTTTGCCACTCACGTTCGACAAGCGTGAGATTGTCTCGGAGCTTCTCCTTTCCGCTTGAGAGGAAAAACCAGAGTACGAGACGGAGGATGAAAATGAGCGAAACAATACCAAGGGAAACGCCCCAGAAGTTCTTGAGGAAAAATCCGTAGCCGGAAAGTCCCGCGAGCGTCGTGAGGAAAATGAAAAACCAGTTTCGCGTGAGGCGAACACGCTCGAGGGCGGCGGCGAGGGGGTGATTGATGATGAGGGCGATACCGAGCGATGCCAAGAGCGTAACCGAGACGGTGATGGGGATAGACTTGATGAATTCTCCAATGATGCCGGTTGCGAGGAGGAGCGGGAGGAATGCCCAGAGCGTGGTGAGCGTTGTTGTCGTGAGAACAACCTTGAAATCGCGGAGGACGAGGAGGACGGCTTCTTCGGGTGTGAATTTTCCGGTTCGAAGATATTGCTTGGTCGCCGAAACGACGACGATCGCGTCGTCGACAAGAAGCCCCATTGAGAGGAGGAGGGAGAAGAGCGAGAGGAAGTTTAAGGAAATTCCGGAGAGGAGCATGGTCCCAAAGGTGATGAAGAACACGAGCGGGATGGTCATGCCGGCGATGATCGCTTCTTTCATTCCCACGATGAGGAAGAGTGTTATCATCACGAGCCCCACGGTGATGAAGAAATCGCGCGTGAGTTCATCGAAGCTCTTCCGAATTTCTTTGGCGAAGTCGACGGTGACGGTCCAGGAAGTTCCGTTGGGGAAGGTTTTCGAGAGGCGCTCCATTGCGGCATTCGCTTGGTCGACGGTGTCGATGATTGATCCGCCGGTTCGCTTTACGATGTCGAGGGTGACCGCGTTTTCCGGCATCTTTCCGTCTACGGAGAGGCGGGAGAAGACGCTCCTCTTTGTGGCGCGCTCTTCTACGATGGCGATATCTTTGAGGAGGATGGTGCCGCCTGTTTCAAAAAACCTGATGGGAATGTTTCCAAGTTCTTCCGCCGTGAAGAAACGCGCATCGGTACGAACGGGATAGGAAAATCGGTTGCCGTCTCGGGTTCCGGCGGGGATGGCGCGATTGGTGAGAGCGATTGCACGGTTTGCTTCTTCGGGGGCGATGCCGAGCTTTGAAAGTTTCGCGGGGTCGTAGGCGACGGAAAGTTCTCTGGTGTCGCCGCCCGAAATATTTATTTCGCGAATGCCGGAGATTTTCTCAAGTTCGTCTTTCACGTCTTCCGCGAGATCGCGGAGCGCGAGTCCGCTCAAGGGACCCGAGAGGGCGATCGTGAGGATCGGCTGATCGTCGAAAGAAATTTCTTTGACCGATGAGTCTTCAGCATCGTCAGGGAGATTGGTCTTCACTTCCGAGACGGCGTCGCGAAGCTTCCGGATTGCGTCGTCCAAGGGTTCGCTCGCTTCGTATTCGACGGTGATTGCCGAGAGAGAGTTTGCGGAAGTTGAAGTGATTTTTTTGACGCCGGAGAGCCCCGCTATTTTCGTCTCGATTCTTTTGGTTACAAGTTCTTCGACATCCGAAGGCGAAGCGCCTGGGAAGACGGTTGCGACGACGGCGATCGGAATTTTGACTTCCGGATTGGATTCGCGGGGCAATTGAGAAAACGACCAGAGTCCCCAGAGGGAAATGCCTGCGATCGCGAGGAGGACGACGCGCGGACGCGTGACGAAAAAGTTGAAGGCGCTCTTTCGAAGTTCGGGATCGAATTCGAGTTTCCGAAGGTATTCGGAATCGGAAGAAGGGTTGTCGGGGCGAGGGCTTGGCATAAAGGTCTCAATGGCTGGTTCTCTCTGTGTTTTCGTATCGCAAGAATTCCGTATTTGGCACGTTCGAGAAATGCTCCGGGGCTTGGTAGGTGAGTTTGTGTGTTATGGACAGAAATAACCACCCAAAGAAGCTTTCGTTTGTGGTTGTCGTAAGTTTGCTCGCCCCTCCGTTGATTTCTCTCTCTTTGCCAAACACGGAATTCTTGCTTCGTGTTCCTACTTTTCACGTATGCGAATTTTTATCCCGTCTTCGAGTGTTCCCGCGCTTTCTATGATGATATGGGCGTCTTCGGGAATGTCAGCTCGGACGAGGGCGGTTTCGCCGGAGACGGAGAGGGAGGGAATGGTGATTTTTTTCGCGATTTCGTTTTCGACAATGAAAAAGAAGGAGCCGTCTTGTCCGGTTGTGAGAGCGGAGAGAGGAAGGAAAAATTCGGAGGCTTCGGAAGCGAAGCGTTTTGTCTGGAGAACGACGGTTGCGATCGTTTCGGAGGAAAGAGCTTCTTTTTCAAAGCGTGCTTCAACGGGGAATTTGCCGGTTGCCGAATCGGCGACGAGAGCGATCGACGCGATGTGCGCTTTTTCTTCGCGATCCTTCCCGAGAAAAATTCGCGCGGAGTCGCCGATTGCGAGAGATCGCCGGGTGTTTCCCGATATTTGGAAACGTATCTTTTGCGCGCCGGAAGAGGCGATCGTTGCCATCGTGGCTCCCGGCGAGACGGAGCTTCCAATATCCACGTTTTTTTCCGAGACGATGCCTGAAAGAGGTGCACGGACAATCGAGGCATCGAGCGCGTTCGCGAGCTCTATTTCCGCGCTTTCGAGGCGGAGCCTCGCGAGGTCTCGCGCGAGGTAACTTTCCTTGTTGGTATTTTTCTCGGCGAGGCGTTTTGCTTCTTTGTAAGACTTTCGCGCCGAAGAGGCGGCGATTTCGGCTTGTCGAATTGCTTCTGATTGAATGCCGTTTTTCGTGAGGGTTGTGCCGGTTGGGTTGGTGATGCGGACGATGATGGCGCCTTGAGCGACGGCGCTTCCTACCTCGAAGTTCGCCGAGGAAACCGTTCCGGACGTTTCCGCGACGATCACGGTTTCGTTTGCGGGAACAATGAGAGCCGGGAAGCGCTCTTCAAATGTTGCACGCTTCAAATCACTCGCCTTTTTGATTGTTACCTTGAGCGCCTGTTTCTCCGAGGCGGTATTTTTCACGGTGCTTTCTGGCGCGTTTTTCTTTGTCGCGAAAAACCAGATGCCGGAAATGGCAAAAAGGAGTATTGCAAAAATGAAAATGGTTTTAGTTCGTGGCATAGAGGAAAAAATGTATTCAAAAAAGCAATCCGTCAATTCTCTTTGAAAAACCATACTTTGTCAATGCGCGGGCTCTGATGATTGACTTTCCCTCTTTCTCTTGCTATAGCGGGGAATATGTTTCATAAACTTTTCCAAAAACGGGTCGAGGACTTCTCGTGCGGACATTGTTTTTTGTATGTGCGCGGGAACGGGTATACCAATCACTGTCCGAAGTGTCTCTGGAGTCGTCACGTCGATATTCACCCCGGAGATCGACGATCAAAATGTCGCGGACTCATGGAACCGGTGTCCGGGTTTCTTGAAAGTGGAGAATGGAAAATTCTCCATCGCTGTCTTATTTGCGGGCACGAGAAAAAAAACCGCCTCGCGGAGGGGGATAATTTTCGCGCCCTCGAAGGGCTTTTTGGAGGGAAATAAAAAGACCTCCGGTGGATGTTTGTAATCCATAATCCAAATCGGAGGTCGGGGGAGCGTGAGCGATTTTCGCTCAAGAAAAAATTTGGTCCGAGTGGATCACTTTTGATGATTCACTCGGTTTCGCAAGGGGGAGTGTCACTCCTTTTTTGCGAAAAAATTTTTTCGAAAAAAAATTGGGCGGTCGCGCGACGCGAGGTGAAGATAGGATTTGAAGAAGGGACGTTCACGCCGCGCGACCACTGATAAGGTACTGCTTTTTCTACGTTTCCTTTCTACACCTCTTCTGTTTTCGTGTCAAGAGGAAGCGGAGTTCGCCACTGCCAGGGTTGGTTTGGGGTTTTGAAAAATTCAGCATTCTCGGGGGCGGATTTTTCGAGTTTGTAGCGGAGTTTCTGGACGGTTTTGCCTCGGGGATCGCGGAGCTCGAGGAGTTGGCGGGTGTTCCCGAGGGTGAAAGCGGCGTGTTTTTTGGTGAGTTTCTTGGTTTCGCCGGGCTTTATGATGAAGCTTTTGGTAATTTTGTGATTGACGAAATTCTTTGTTTTCGTTTTGGATTTGGTGGCGATGCCCCAGTCTTTCAAGTCGATTGTTTTTTTGGACTTGTTTTCGATGATGAGAAATTCATTTCCGGTATCCGCGCCTTCGGGATTCGGGACGAGGGAGGTGATACGCACTGTGGGCGCTTCGTATTTTTTGATTTCAATGCGGAAGGTTTTGACAGTGTCCGCGATGCCGTCGGTCGCTGTCAGAGTAACGGTGTATTTCCCTTTCTTCTTGAAGGTGTGGGACGTATCTTTCTTGTAACTCTTTCGATCGTCGCCGAAGTCCCAGGTGACCTTGGTCGCGTCTTTGTCGAGGTCGATTACTTTGGTTGAGAACTCGAGGGGGATTCCCGCGAAGCCTTTTTTGGGGACGGAGGTCTTTGTTGAAGGGTCATTGTCGAAGCGATTTGTTTCTCTTGGCGTTTGGAATTTGGTTGCTCGCCAGCGCGCGCCGTCCCGGGCGAGAGAGATGTTCTCGCGCGTTTTTTCCCACGAGACGGAGTCGGCAATTCCGCCCTTGGGATCGAGGAGCGTTACAACTTCGTCGGTGTTATTGAGCGCGAAAACGAAGGTTGTTCGCGTGAGAACGAGGAAAGAATTTGCATTGACCGCGCTTCCTTCGGGGAAAACATATTTCCCCGTTTTTGAGGCGTCGCGAAGGATCCAACCGGAGAGGTCGATCGTTTTTTCGCTTCGGTTTTCGAGTTCGATAAATTCTCTCTCGGACTCGTCTTCTTCGGAGTTCGCGAGAATTTCGGAGAGGATGACGTCGGTGTTCTCGGCGCGATCTTTCGAGGCGCCGCAGATATCGAACAGGTCGACGTCGAAATTTTTTCCTTTCGGGAGCGAAGTTTTTTCAATCGAAACGATGCCGGCTTTGGATGAACGAACAATCATTTCGTTCGCTTTCGGATTGATCGTGTTTTCCTCATTGCTTCGGAAGGGTTGTGTCACTGCGCCCCAGGAGAGTGAATCAATGAGTGTATCGCTTGCATCGAAGAGGGCGAGCGAATTGTTGTCGGTCAGCGCGGTCGCGCTTTCTTGGTGGGCGCCGAGAGACTTCGCAACATCGTTTTTGGAATTCGCCCAGATGAAAGTTTCGCCGGGCGGAAGAGCGACTTGCTCTCCGTCGAATACCTTGACGGACGATTCGGTGCCGGAAGCGGTGCGCCTCCGGAGTTTCCAACCCGAGAGATCGAGGGCGCAGTCTTCGTCATTTCGAATTTCCACGAAGTCCTCGTCCGCGGTGTTTCCGCTCGTCTGGACATGATGGATGAATACCTTCCATTCCTTGGCGTTTGCTCCTTCGAGAGAAACAAAAAACGCGCTCTCGGTACAAACGAAGAGGGCGAAGAGGAGCTTCAAAGTTTTCAATCGTTTCTTTCGGACAGGCATAACAGAGAGCAATCAGTAGTCAGTAGTTCCGGCATCGTAGCACTTGTTTTTGGTTTGTCAAGAAGTTTGTGGTATACTCTCCACCATGAGTGAGACGGTAAAAGAATCCGAAAAAGCGAATCGCCCGTCGTGGCTCTCGATCGCGCTCGATCTCGTGTTTCGGCACGCGCGGGAGGTGATTGGCGGGGCGCTTGCGATCGCGGGGACGATCGAGAATGATGTGCGCGCGTTTGTGGTGCGGTTTGTGCGCGAAATGGTGCTCGGTGTCGTGTTCCTTTTTATCGGGCTCGGGTTTATCGTTTTTGGCATCGGCATTATGTTGGTCGAAGCGCTTCACTTGGGACCATCGGCAGGATCGGTTGTTGTGGGTGTCCTCTTTGTTGCGGCGGGTTCGATCGTGTTTTTGTTTTCACGAAAATAATATAGGACTTCCTCACTTTGCGCATTTCTTCGTCAAAACCTGCGCTACTCGCGCGGAGTATAGCTCATACACCTTACTCCGTTGCTCGGTTTTTCCTCGAACTGCATCAAAGTGAGAAAGTCCCATCAATGTTTATTTTTAAGAAAATTGTATGAACGATTTTTTGAATCGGGCGAAGGAGGAGGCGAGGGAGCGGGTGGATGAAGTGACTCGTCGGGCGAATGAGGCGAAGGACGCGATCCTTGAAAAGGCGGGAGATGTGAAGGACGCGACGATGAAAAAGGTGGAAGAAGGGCGGGAGTATGTGCAGAAGAATCCCGAGAAGTCCGCCGGCATCGCGCTCGGCATCGGCGCCATTTTCGGGGCGATCGTCGGCTTTTTCACCGGGAGGAAGAAGTAAGGAAGTGGTTGCGTTTCCGTTTTGATAAGGGCGAAATACTTTTTGTCCCTAGTTTTTTGACTCGGGATTTTCGCTCTGATAGCGCTATGATTGGAATTTTCAAAAATCCGTGGACATGGCTCTTTGTTTTGTTTCTTTCGGGAGTTTTTTTTGTGGGAGTGATACTCTTTGGCGGGAAATCGCAAGTGGCGGTCGAGAACGAGGCGGTCGAAAAATCCGAGAAACAAGAGAAACTCTCACAGGAAGATACAAAGATGCTCGTCGAGGAGTTGGAAGCGGAAACATCGGTGCCGGCGGAAGTTGAGGAAGAGCAAGAAACGGAAGTCAATGAGCAGGGAACAACGAACACGGAGCAAGGAACAAGTCCGTCAGCTGGCGGAAATGAGCACGTTCGTCAGCTGACGGAAGGGAGCGAGGAACAAGATGAGCAATCGAAAGGCGATGTGGAAATCATAAACAAGTTGGTGTCGTGGGGATTTGAAGAAACGAAGGGGCGGAAGATCGATACGGTTGTGCTTCATTCGACCTATAACGCGCTCGGGGGTGATCCGTTTTCAGTGGAGAAAATTCTTGGTATCTACAAAAGCTATGGTGTGTCGCCGCATTATTTGATAGCGCGGGACGGGGTGATATATCGATTGGTTGAAGAAAAGAATATCGCTTTTCACGCCGGGGAATCCGAAATGAAAGACGGGCGGAAGAACGTGAACGATTTCTCGATTGGCATTGAAATTGTCGGGAAAGATGACGGGAGTCCGAGC
>JAYRSG010000023.1:0-8640 GCA_041920175.1 Candidatus Moraniibacteriota bacterium
AAAAATCGGGGTTCACACGTTTCACGAATGCTGATCCGACGTTCAAAAAATTACTTTTTGCAATCTTGGCGTGCATGATAGAAGTCTTCGGAGTGATTTGGTATAAGACTGGCTGTTGACAAGGGAGGGAACTTCCCGTATATTCTTAAGAGCGAGCGATGTTTCGCTCTTTTGTTTGTTTTCTTCTCTTTTGCTAATCCTTTACTTCTTTCCTGTGCCTACCATCAACCAGCTCGTCCGCCATTCGAGAACGTCGTCTGCCAAGAAATCAAAGTCTCCGGCCTTGAGGTTCGTCATGAATACGATCAAGAATCACCCGACCGATTCGACCGGTCCCTACAAGCGCGGGGTCTGTCTCAAAGTTTCGACGACGACGCCCAAAAAGCCGAATTCCGCACTCCGCAAGATCGCGCGCGTTCGTCTCACGAACGGGATGGAAGTGACGGCGTATATTCCGGGGATCGGGCACAATTTGCAGGAGCATTCGATCGTGATGATTCGCGGCGGTCGAGTGAAGGATTTGCCGGGGGTGCGCTATCATATCGTGCGCGGCGTGCTCGATGCCTCCGGTGTTGCCGATCGAAAGCGCGGTCGCTCCAAATACGGCGCGAAACGACCGAAGAGCTAAATGAATCCGCTAATTGGCGGAGCAAAATGAAAAATTAAAAATGTAAAACGCGGAATGTGGAAATTAAAAATGATAGAGTGACATTCAGGTGTTTTTTGGAAAGTAACAATATTGAAAGAGTAAGAGGATGAGTTTTTGACTGAAATTTTGAATTTTGCATTTTACATTTTGAATTTTTCCCCCTATGCCTCGACGGAAACGACAGTTCGACAAGACGTGGAAGGCGGATTCCCGATACGGAAACCCGCTCGTGGGTCATTTTGTCGGTATGATTATGTGGGAAGGGAAGAAGTCGGTTGCCGAGAAAATCATCTATGATGCTTTCGAGGTGATTCGCGAGCGGACCAAGAAGGGCGGACTCAATGTGTTCGAGCAGGCGGTTAAAAACGTCTCGCCGCTCCTCGAACTCAAGAGTCGTCGCGTGGGCGGTGCCAACTATCAGGTGCCGATTCCAGTTTCGGGCGATCGCCGACAAATGCTCGCGATGCGCTGGATTCGGGATGTCTGTCGCAAGAAGAAGGGGAAGCCCATGGCGGTGCGTCTTGCTGATGAGTTTCTCGATGCGTCCAACAAAACCGGACTTGCCATGAAGAAGCGCGAAGACGTCCACCGCATGGCCGAAGCCAACAAAGCCTTCGCTCACTTTGCGTAACGTCAATGAACAGGGAGCAATGAACAAGGAACATGTGTCTGCCTTTGACAGAGAGAGGGTGTGATATTTCTTTTCTTTTTTTGGAAAAGAATGTTTGTAAAAATTCGTAATTCGTAGCTCTATGCCTCGTACGACTCCGCTCAAAGACTATCGCAATATCGGGATTATCGCGCATATCGATGCGGGAAAAACCACCACCACGGAGCGGGTGCTTTTTTATACGGGCATCACGCACAAGATCGGCGAGGTGCATGAGGGCGAAGCGACGATGGACTGGATGGAGCAGGAGCGCGAGCGCGGCATTACGATCACGAGCGCGGCGACAACCTGCTACTGGAAGAATCACCAGATCAACATCATCGATACGCCCGGACACGTGGACTTCACCGTCGAAGTCGAGCGATCGCTTCGGGTCTTGGATGGCGGCGTTGTGGTTTTCGACGGCAAAGAAGGGGTTGAGCCGCAGTCGGAAACGGTGTGGCGACAGGCGGACAAGTACAGCGTGCCGCGCGTGTGTTTCATCAACAAAATCGACAAAGAGGGCGCGGATTTTGAAGCGGCGCTCTCCTCCATTTGGAATCGTCTGACGCCAAACGCGGTCGCCATTCAGTATCCGATCGGCGTGCGATCGGACTTTTCCGGCATTGTGGATTTGATGGAGATGAAAGCGTATACCTTCGAAGGGGATATGGGAGAGAAGGTGGTGCCGATCGAGATTCCGGGGGATTTAGCCGAAACCGTCAAAGAGTGGCGCGCCACAATGGTAGAGAAAATTTCAGAGACCGACGACGCGCTCATTGAAAAGTTTTTGGGTGGCGAAGAAATCACCGTTCCCGAACTCAAAGCGGCGCTTCGAAAGGCGGTCATTTCCACAAAGCTCATTCCCGTGCTCGTGGGGACGGCGCTCCGCAATAAGGGTGTTCAGCTGGTCTTGGACGCGGTCGTGGACTATCTCCCGTCGCCCCTCGATATTCCTCCGGCAAGAGGAACCAATCCCAAAACCGACGCGGAGATTGAGATCGAAGTGCGGGATGACGCGCCGTTTTCGGCGCTCGCCTTCAAGGTGGCGACCGACCCCTTCGTGGGACAGCTCACGTTTTTCCGCGTGTATTCGGGCGTCATTAAGGCCGGTTCCTATATTCTCAATTCTTCCAAGGGAGAGAAAGAACGCGTGGGGCGAATTCTCCAAATTCATGCGAATCATCGCTAGGAAATTTCCGAGTTGTACGCGGGCGGCATTGGCGCCTTGGTCGGAATGAAAGCGACGACGACCGGAAATACGCTCTGCGACCCGGATCATCCGGTGGTGCTCGAATCGATCACCTTTCCGGAACCCGTGATCGATATCGCGGTCGAACCGAAGACCAAAGCCGATCAGGAGAAAATGGGCGTCGCGCTCAAAAAACTTTCCGAAGAAGATCCGACGTTCCGCGTGCATACCGATGAAGAATCGGGGCAGACCATTCTCTCCGGTATGGGCGAACTCCACCTTGACATTATCGTCGACCGTATGCGTCGCGAATTCAAAGTGGATGTCAATGTGGGGCGTCCGCAGGTGGCGTATCGCGAGACGATCAAAGTGTCGGCGGAAGCGGAAGGGAAGTATATCAAGCAGTCGGGCGGGCGCGGTCAATACGGGCATTGCTGGATTCGGCTTGAGCCGCAAGAGGCGGGCAAGGGCTATGAATTCGTGGACGAAATCAAAGGCGGCGTCATTCCGCAGGAATATATCAAACCGATCAATAAGGGTATCGAAGAGGCGATGCAAAACGGCGTCTTGGCCGGTTATCCAGTTGTCGATGTGCGGGCGGCGGTCTATGATGGTTCCTCTCACGATGTCGACTCGTCGGAAGCGGCGTTCAAAATCGCGGGATCGCTCGCGTTCAAGGAAGCGATGCGTCGAGCGAAGCCGATTCTCCTCGAGCCCATTATGAAGGTGGTGGTGATCACGCCGGAAGCCTTCATGGGGGACGCGGTTGGGGATATCAACGCGAAGCGCGGCATCATCAAGGAGATGAATGATCGCGGCGAAGGAAACGCGCGCGTCAAAGAAATCAGTGCCGAAGTGCCGCTCGCTTCGATGTTCGGCTACGCGACGGCGCTTCGCTCGATGTCGCAGGGTCGCGCGAGCTATTCCATGGAATTCGGTCACTACGCCGAAGTGCCCGCGAATGTCGCCCAAGAAATCATGGGCGGCGGCGAGAAGAAAAAGTAGGCCTTCAAAAGGTCTTTTTCTCCTTGTTTTCTTTTGAGAGATGTGATACTTTTTGTCGAGGGACTTTCCTGCTGTGCGTGATAGGAAACGTTTGTTTACCTGCCAGGGTAGCTCAGTTGGTTAGAGCACGGGACTCATAAGCCCGGGGTCGAGAGTTCGAATCTCTCCCCTGGTACCAAGGGGGTGCGGTGGTAAGGTGTAGTTTTTCGGACATAAATTTTGCATTCTTCATTTTGAATTTTGCATTTTTATGGGGGCGTAGCTCAGTTGGTTAGAGCGTCTGCCTGTCACGCAGAAGGTCGCCGGTTCGAGCCCGGTCGTCCCCGCCAATTGTCGGAATTCGCCAGTTTGACCGTTCGAAAGAACGGTCTTTTGGCTTCTATATACAGTTTCTTGTCCTTCAAAGTGGCGTTCGAGCCGAAGATAATCGTGAAGATAAGCTTTCTCTCTTCCGGAGTGCCATGAATCCACTTTTCTTCGATATCTACGGCAAAATCAAAGAATTGTTCGCATCGTTCGAGCCAGTTTGAGACATGCTGTTCCGTGTCCGCGACTTTCTCTTGAAGCACCTGTTTTTCTTTCAAAAGCGCGTTCTTTTGCGCCAAGTACTCTTCATCGGATAGGAGGTCGTTATTCGCATTGCTCGGCGATATTTTCAGTTTGAGCAGGTGCGAGAGCTGCACTTCTACTTGAGACACCTGTTTTCTCTGCTGTGTGAGAACGGCGCGTGTTTTCTGGTCTTCGCTGTCATTGTTCCTGTTGAGAGTCTCCAATGCCCATTGAATGAAATCTTTCGGGATGACGTGCGCCTGAAGCTCCTCCTGCATCTGTGTTTCAAGGTCTTTTTCTCTGATATACGGCTGGGAGCATTTGATATTGAATTCCCGCTTCTTTTTCGTGCATCGGTAATAGACGATGCCTTTCTGCAGTTCCGCCGTAATCATGCTGCCACATTCTCCACAGCGCATGAGGCAGGTATAGGCGTGGTGATGGACCTGTTTTCTCGGCTTCGATTTGTTGTGTAAAATATCCTGAACCTTTTGGAAGAGGACTTTGTCGACGATGGGCTTATGCGCTGTTTCGCGCGGAAGGTCTTCCGGCTGATAGATTTTGTTGCCCCATTGCATCGCGCCGTAGTAGAGGGGATTCGAAAAGATTCTTTGAAGGGTTGCTTTGCTAAGCATGGTATCGTTTCTTTGTCCTCGCAATCCCAACTCAAAGGATTTTCTGCGTACGTCATTGAGAGAATAGGCGCCGGTTGAATAGAGCGAGAACACTTTTTCCAAAATCGGAGCGAGAATCGGGTCGGGTTCGACTCTCCGAAGCTTTCGGTTTTCCTCTGCCGCCATTCTTTCCAAAAGCACCTGTTTCTCGTTATCGTACCGGATGCCGGTAATCCGTCCGAATCGGTCCAAGTTGAGATAGCCAAGAGGAGCAGAAAGGGGATATTCGCCCTTGAGGAGCTTGCTTTGAATATCTCTTTTGACGAATTGGCTCGTATCGTCGGAGGACTTTTTCGCCATGGCAAAGTGAATCTGCATCATGAATTTGTCGTCTCCGATGATGTCGGAGTACGCCTTCTCCGGTGTACGTATTTCTTGTATGAGCCCCTCGTCCATGAGGTAGATGACGCGTCCGCCGTCAAAGCTGTTTCGCGCGATACGAGTAAGGTGGTAAACCAGTATGCCGGACGCTTCGCCCCTTTGTATTCGCTCCAGCATTTCGTTGAATTTTGGTCTCCCGATTTTGTATGCCGACGCGGATTCTACGAAAAACTTAACGACATCGAGATTCGCATTTTTGGCGAATTCTTTGAGATTTCTCGTCTGTGCCTCGATGCTCAACGTTTGCGCATCTTCGCGGTCGCTCGACTTTCGTATATAGGCGAAGTATTTGAGAGCGTTCTTGTGTTGCATAAATTTCGGCATCAAAAAGGGGACAATCTCGACTTACCCAACTCACCACGGATGGTTTGTCGGCGAGATTACCCCCTTTCGGAGACAATAAAAGCCGTGGTATTGAATTGGGTAAGTATCCCAAGTATATGTCATTTTCTTCTCAAAGTCCACCGAGCCGCCTCGCAATCCGGATAAAGTCGTTCTCGAAAGACGATTCCTTTTTGAGGTACATGCGGTGTTTTCTTGTCGGCTTTCCCCGGTAGTACCATCTTTTGATTTTCTTTCCGTACTCCTCTATATCCGGTATGCAGTATGTATAGCCGTTTATTCGCGATGCATAGGTGAGATCGTAGCAATATCGGCACCCAAAGTATCGGCTACCGGCGCCAAGATAGAGTTTTGCGACCATTCTCCCACAGTAAATCCCATTTTTTCTCAAAGAACACTTGAAGAAATAGCGCCGTCCGCCGTAATGGCAGGGAAGGGAAATAATGGGATACCTCTGCTTTATGTCAGTCTTCTCATCCGTCCATGAGTCGGTAATGGTATAGGTGATTTCCAGATAAGAGTCTTGCGTGTTATCCCCAATTCGCACCACATAACCAACGCTGTTCTTTTTCTCGCTCCATGAGCTTGTCCACGTTATCATTCCGGAATCAAAACCATTGAGCCGGTTCCATTTTCTGAAGTCATATATACTGATCGTTCGGCAGTCTTCTTTTTGAATCTTTCCCATAAAACCGAAATAATTAAAGATTGGGCGTATTTCCGCTTTCGAAGGCATCCTCAAATAGTTCTTTAAGGGTTTTTTCCGGCGCTTCATTTTGTACCCCACCCTCGCTCTCACTATATTCTTTCTCATCACCTTTCTTTTCCGTACAGGGGAAGATTAAAATTTTTCGCTTATCCATGGCGTCCGGTTCTTGTTCAATGAGTCCTGATGCTTCCAACATAGGAATGATTTGCTGTCTCAATCGCCAGTCTTCGAGGAAGCGGCCATGTACCGATTGGTGCTTCTTTGAAATGTCCTTCTTGGTCAAACCAAGAGTGATATTTTCGTTACCATTTTTTTCATGGAAAGCGGGGAGGATTACATCTTTGTACAAATCGTACACATATGGTGGAAGGTTATACTCTTGGCTCTTCGAGAGAATGCGCCACAGTTCCATTGCTTCTTGTACGTCTGTTTCGCCTGCAACGATGCAATTTCCCTTTCTTTCTCGAAACCACATATTCAAGAGTGCGAACATTCGCACGAAAGCAATAAATCGTCCCACGTCTCTTTGGTGACGCGGCTTGAGATATTCTTTTCCCTCCATAAATAACTTTTCGATCGTTCCTGTGTCGGGAAGGAAAATTTCATCTATGCGCTCATTACGTATCGCCAAGACCCGTTCTTTCAGGAGGGCGCGATCGGGGTTATTGTTCAGTTTTTCTTGGTACGCTTTCGGGTCGGTTTCTCGGAGTATTTTCTCGTGTACGCCCAGATATACTTTTTCACGGCTGGATTCGGGGGATAGGAGCAGAAAGCGTGTGCCTTCTTGTTCATCAATCATTATTCCTGCACTGCAAAAGATCACCGCTGGAAACCCTTTGATGAAGACCGTTTTGGTTCTCATTCCAGAATGCTGGCTTTTATCGGTTATCTTTACGGTCATCTCCTTCTTGTCATGAGAGAGGAGCGGGCGCAATCGTTCCAAGAGTTGCGCGTGTGGTTGATCCAGAAATATCAAGATTTTTCGCGAGTAATCAACTTCAGTACCGCCTCGTTCTTTGTTGTAGACGCCATTTTCATGAAAAAACGATGTTGGAGAACAGTGCCCGATTTGAACAACATCTTCTTCTGGAAAGAGACGGGCAACTTCCATGGGGATGTAGCTTTTCCCCGTAGAAGATGGAGCGTTAAAGCTGACGTTGAATTGCGACGATTCTGTGAAAGCCGAAAGTTCGCAGAGGAATGTTGCCAGTTTATTGTGATTGTCTTTCTTGATGGTGAGTCCCAATATCTCGATCAAATCTTTTGAGGAAAGTGGGGGGAAGTTGGAAGGATCGATTGGTTCCTTCCCGCCGGCGAATATCGGAAGTTCCCGAAGCGTCTCTACGCTTCCGCCGTAGGAACCGAAATAATTAGAGATGTCGAAGCCTTTCTCCGTGTTTTCCGGCAGGGTTGCTTGGAATATGCTGGTATGTGCAAGCTCTTCTTCCAGAATCTTTATGGTACGATCCGTGCCTTTTTGTCCCGCTTCGTCTTTGTCAAAACACACCACAATGCGCGGTATGCGTACCAAAGTTTTTGCCCATTCCGGTTTGAATGTTCCCGCTCCTGCGGTTGAAGTGATCGCCGCGATGCCATGCTGGTTGAGTATCATTTGGTCAAATTCTCCCTCGCATACCCATACTTCTTGGGCGTTCGTCATGGATTCTATTCCATAGAGGGAAGACCCGATTCCTCCGGTTGGATATGCTTTGTATTTGTCGGAATTGCTTTCATCTTCCGGATCGCAGCGCAATTTGAGAAACGCCCATGATCCTTGATTGTCCGGTATCGGGACAGTGATCCAGTTTCTTTTGTAAAAATTCCCAAACCCCAGTTTTCGCTTTTTGATCGTCTCGTCGGTTATTCCCCGATCATTGAGATACTTGCGAATGCGCTCCGGAAGGTTTTCCGCGCATTTTTCGATAAGGGAAGTGTCAAATCGGGCGCTGCTTTTACGAGTCGGTTTGGTTGCTTGCTTGGGATACCGTGCGATGCTTTCTGTGGAATCGCCGAGATATTTGGCAAGCGTGAAGATATTTCCCGAAGCACTGCATTTCTTGCAGTGGTATTGACTTGTTTCTTTCGAAAAGTAGAGGTGTGCTTCATTGGTTCGGCTGTCTTGATCGCATCCATCAAACAAGCATGTCGTAAGTAGCTCGCCGTTTATTTCCCGATACTGGATGCCTTTTGCATTCAAATATTCGGCTATGGAGATGGTTTCGAGGGGTTGCATATAATTTCATCTAATAATAATTACACAGTCCGAGAAGCACGTGTTTCCTGTTATTTCTCGTTGTCCTCAGGTGTTTTCGTGAGGCACATCAGGTGGGCGAGAAGACTTTTTTTATCGCGTTTGTCATAATCATCTTTCTGTACCAACTTATTGAACCATCGGCTGATCGCCTGTGTTCCGAATCCTTGTTGGGAAATAGCGAGTGCGAAGCAGATATAACTACTCAAAAAGACGTTCTTACTCGTCATTCGCTCAAA
>JAYRSG010000024.1:0-7593 GCA_041920175.1 Candidatus Moraniibacteriota bacterium
CACTCGACCCGGCGAAGCGATTCCAGGATACGCGGAACGCTCGCCGTACGACGGATATTCAGAATATTCTCTCGGCAGTGCATACCTATGTGAATGATACCAAGGGTACCTTCCCGGCGGCGATCACGACGACCGAAAAGCAAATCGGCACGGCGACGACCGGATGTGCGCGGACGGGCGCAGGCGCTGGTGGCTGTACTGTAGCTGGAGACACTGATTGCGTTGATCTCGGGACGGCACTCGGGAGCTATCTTAAGAGTATCCCGATTGATCCTACCGGTACAGCGGCGCTCACGGGCTATTCCATTGTTCGCGACACGAACAATATGGTGACGGTTCGCGCCTGCAACGCCGAAGGCGGCATGACGATTTTGACGAGCCGGTAAATTGGCGCCGAAGACGGTTTTTGCAAAGACTCTGCCTCTAGCGCAGAGTCTTTGTTTTCTCTCTTCCATGTTGTGTAGAGGCGCCCCGATGTATCGGGGCGTTTCTACCGAAGATGATTTTTCTTGTTCTCCGTGTCTTTCCGGTATATACTTCTGGAACGGTTTTTCTTTTCTTAAAAACATTCCTATGGAACGAAGTAAATTGTTTGGGGCGATTGAGCGGGCGCGGGGGTCGCGGGTGATTGCGTATGTGACGAGCGATCGGCAGGGACCGGTCAATGCGCGGGTCGCGATGGATATTATCCCCATTGTGAGTCGGCAATTGCGCGCAATCGGGAAAGTGAAGAAGCTCGATCTCGTTCTCTATAGCGCCGGCGGTGACACCATGGTGCCGTGGCGATTGGTCTCGATGATTCGAGAATATGGCGAGAAGTTTAGCGTTCTCATTCCCTACAAGGCGCACAGCGCGGCGACGATGATCGCGCTCGGTGCGGACGAAATCGTGATGAGCGATATGAGTGAGCTCTCGCCGATTGATCCGTCGACGTCGAATTTTTTCAATCCCGCCGATCCCAAGAACCCCGAGGGACGCATTCAGATTTCAGTCGAGGAAGTGATGAGCTATTTCGATCTCGCGAAGAACAAGTTTGGCGTGAAAAGCGACGAGAAGCTCGCCGATATCTTCATGAAATTTATGGAGGCGACCCCCGCGGTGCACCCTCTCGCCCTCGGCAACGTGAACCGGACGCATAACCTCATCAAAGTTCTCGCCGAGCGGCTCCTCAAGAGTCACACGCGCCCGATGACCAAAGAAAAAATCGCCAGCATTATCGAACAGTTTACCGAGAAACTCTACTCGCACCAGTACTATATCGGGCGAAAAGAGGCGCGCGAGGACTTGGGTGTTTCCACTATCGTCGATGCCGATCCCGCGCTTGCCGAGACGCTCTCTCTGCTCTACGAATCCTACAATGCCGATATGCGTCTCACGGAAATGTGGAATCCGGAAATCGAAATAGACGGTCGGAGCGAAAATAAGCGCGATTACCGAATCGCTTTTGTGGAATCAGCCGAGAAAAGTTTCGCATTCGGACTCTCGATGGAATTCAAAAAACTTCAACAACTCGTCCCTCAACAAACCCCTGCCGGCGTTGTGAATGTCCAACAAGAACAAATCGTCTGGCGTATCACGGGTCAGGGGTGGAAGTAGCGGTTCCGTGTTGGCGGTTGCCGGAATTGCTTAGAGCTCATCTCAAAAATCCTTTATGACTCGAATTTTAGTCTTTTTCGGCTGCAAACTTTTCAAGCCTTCTCGGAATAACGCTATTATTCCTCGTCGGTTTTCAAATTTTTCGCTCGAAAAATTCTCAAAATCGCTTCAAAATTATTTTTGAGATGCGCTCTATCCGCCGAAACCGAAGAGACCGAGGGGCTCGGGAAACGTAATGACGGAGAGAATGGAGGATGATGACGCACTGTTCTCGGTTTCGGGAATGAGGAAAAGAAGTCGGTTTTGAGCGCCGAGGCTCCCGACTTTGAGCGGAGAAGCGGGAAGCGTGATAATATTCGCGGTGTTTCGACCGCCGCGATCGTCGAGCTCGATTGCTTTGACGGTTCGTTCGGTTGAGAATAGGGCATGCTCATAATCTTTCGCCCACTGAACATGATTGATCGGTGAGGAGAAGCGTCCGATATCGAGGTGGTCGCGTTCCGCGCGGACCGGTTGAACTTCCCATTCTCTCGAGAAAATCGCAAAGATTTCCCAGTCGGTCCAATAGAGGAGTTTTTTGCCGTCATCGGAAAACTGGATGCCTTTGACGCCGGAAGAGAGTTTTTTGAACCATTCGTTTTTTTCGCTTTTGTTATAGAAAAAGAGGTCGCCGGTCTCGAGTTTTATGAACGCAATTCTTGTTTTATCATAGGAGGTGAGAGAGAAGGATGATGCGGAATCGTCGAAAAAACCCTCCGGGGGAGCGGTGGTGAGCTGTTCTTTGTTTTTGGGATTTCCAAGGGGAAATGAGTATAAGATTCCGGTTTTCGGTTCGAGGGAAATGATGGCGTTTCCGACGAGGTCGTAGCTCTTGATATTTTCGGAGAGCGATGCTTCTCCAAAGGGGGTGTCCGGTGGTATTTCATAGAGAATTTCCTCCGAAAGGAAGAGAAGCGTGTCGGTATTTGATCGCCACCGTGTTTCGCGGGGATTCGGAACGCGCACGATATCCTTGAGATCGGTCGCGAGCGCCGTATCGGTTTGAATGAGAAAGGTATGTTCTTTGAGGGTTTCTTTTGAAACGAGGGAAATCGAGAGAAGTGTATCGTCGCGCGGAGACCATCGAAGAAGTTCCTTGGGAGAATCTTTCTCGAAGAAAAAATCGGTGCTGGAAAATATCTGACGACGACGTCCGTCCGCGAGGGTGATGAGAGTGATAAGCGTTTCCCCGTTTTTCTCGGAAAGGACGGCGAGCGTTTCTTCATTTTGAGTCGGAAAAAAAGAAAAACTTCCCTCGGGAGCGAGAAACGCCGTTTGTTCGTACTGTTCTCGAGTGAGGAGGACGTTCCAGAATTCGGTGGATATCCCGCTTTTTACGGTAACTTCTTTGGACCATTGGCCAAAGCCGGGCGCTGAAACGGAGAGGGTGTGCTTACCGGGCTTCACGCCTTCGATGTGATAGGAGCGATTGATACGATTGGTCGAGGAGGAAACGGGCTTGCCGTCAAGGTGAATGTCGAGATTTTGCGTCGGATTCGCTTGGATGGAGATGGAGCCGGTATACACAAAAACGCCTCGCTCGAAACTATAGCGATATCCCATGAGAAAAAATATGATGATCGGTGTTGTCCCCAGGAAGAGAAGTGTTAATATCCAGAAAAAAACACGTCTCGCAAAAAGACTCATAAAAGAATACACGAAAAATCTTTCTTCCATACTACCCGATGGAAGGCGAGAGCGCAATTGACCGCGCCTCCCGCACGGTGTAGTCTTGAGGCGTTGAAGCGGAGTATTCTTTGATGGGTGTATGAATGTCGTTTCTTTTTTCTCCACGTTTCTGCCGGGGAAAATCGCCGGGGATGTTTCGTTTTTCCTCCTCTTTATCGGGGGGAGTTTGGCGCTCGCCTTCGTGTTGGGGCGGACGAGGCTTATCAGTGTCGTGGTGTTTTCGTATGTGGCGCTCGCTTTTGTCGGCGCTCTGCCTCCCGCGATATTTTCGTTCGCGCCGGAAGGAAAAGCGATCGTTTTTTTCGGTCTCTTGGTGTTCTTGGTCGCGGTCGGCGACTATATTCTTGATATTCATATTTCCAATCCTTCGTCCACGTTTTTTTCGCGCGTCCTGGTGATGGGATGTCTCGGATCCGGACTTGTTTTGAGTATCCTCCTCTCGCTTTTCTCGAAATCGTTTGCGCTCCGGTTTCTCTCACCGACGGTCTTTGGATATTTTTCCGATCCGCTCGCACGCATCGCCTGGATGACGGCGCCGCTCGTGTTTCTTCTTTTCATTAACAAGAGAAAGCGGTAAAGAGCGAAGCGATATTATTATGCCATGATGAATTGTGCAGGATATTTCTCGGAGAAGTATCTTGTTTTTTAGTTCTTCAGTCGGTAGCCCGTTTGGAACATGCGACGGAGAACGAGAATGGAAAAGAGAAAAATCGTACCGGTGATAATGATGCTTATCCACGGACTCGTGTCCGAAATGCCGAAGAAGCCGAAGCGGAGTCCGTCAATCATATAGAAAATGGGATTCCCGCGGGTGACGGTTTGCCACATGGGCGGAAGCATGCTTACGGAATAGAAAATACCGCCCAAGAAAGTAAGCGGGGTAAGGAGGAGTGTCGGAACTATGCTTAACTGCTCGAAATCTTTGGCCCAGATGCCGAGGACAAGTCCCAGGAGCGAGAAGGTGAGGGCGGTAAGGATCGAAAAGAATATCGTAAAGAAAATATGGGCGACGGCGATTCCTGTTATGAACCACGAGACGAGGAAGATGGTGATGCCGATCGCGAGCGCGCGGGCGGCGCCGGAGAGGGCAAAGCCCATGACGATCTCAAAATAGGAAAGAGGAGAGGTGAGGAGGTCGCTCATCGTGCCGATGAAGCGCGGGAAGTAAATGCCACTTGAGGATGCCATGAGGGAATTCATAAGGAGTGCCATCATGATGAGTCCGGGGACGATAAAGTGATTGTAGGGCACACCGTGAATCGGTTGGATATTGCCACCGATCGCACTTCCAAAGACGAGGAAATAGAGAAGCGTGGTAATAACGGGCGAGAGGAACGCCTGAATGGCGACGTCCTTTGAGCGGCCGACTTCTTTCATGAAGATAGTAGAAAATCCAATCCAGTTCATAGATTCTTTGTAATCATCATTCTTTCAGAGACTTGCGTCTCTACCCCTTTTTCTCGATGAGGCTCACAAATATTTCTTCAAGGGAGGTTTCCGTGGTGGTGAGGTCGCAGGCGGGAATGTTATTTTTCGAGAGCGCCGTAAGAAAAGGGAAAACGCATTCGTCTTCGGCGGAATATTGGAGGGAGATTTCTTGCTTGCTTTCCGAGAGTGTCAGTCGATAGTTTGAGAGACCTTCGGGAAGATGTTCTATCGGTCGGCTCATTCGAATGGTGAGTGTTTTCTCGCCCATCTTTTTCATAAGCGTTTCTTTTTCTTCGACGAGGATGAGTTTTCCTTTATTGATGATGCCGATTCGGTCGGCAAGGAGTTCGGCCTCTTCAATATAGTGCGTGGTGAGGATGATAGTCGTTCCCGATTCTCGCAATTTTCGAATGTGCTCCCACATGTCTTTGCGAAGTTCGACATCGACACCGGCGGTTGGTTCATCGAGGAAGAGAATTTTCGGTTCGTTGGTGAGTGCTTTCGCGATGAGGACGCGCCGCTTCATGCCGCCTGAAAGAGCGCGAATTTCTTCATGGCGCTTATCCCACAGCGAGAGGTTGCGCATGATGCGTTCGAGAAGAGCCGGATTCGCCGGTTTTCCGTAGAAGCCGCGCTGATTTTTGAGCACCTGTTTGACCGAAAGAAAAATGTCGAGCGCGATTTCTTGCGGGACAAATCCGATAAGGCTTCGCGTGGAGCGATAGTCTTTTTCTATATCTCGCCCGTCGACGAGCACGCTTCCGGATGTTTTGGTGACGAGTCCGGTGATGATGCCGATAAGGGTCGTTTTTCCGGCGCCGTTTGGTCCCAAGAGCGCGAAAATCTCGCCTGCGCGAATATCGAGCGACACGTCGAAGAGCGCATGAACGCCGGAGCCATAGACTTTTGAGAGGTTTTTGATGGAAATGAGAGACATAGAAGGCGGGAAATATGGAGAGCATTATTTAATACGGGAGTTGCCAGTGTACCACAAAAAGATCAAATGTTTTAGGGGGTCGAATTTCAAAGTGCACTATTTTCCGTTTTGTTTTTACCAAAGAAAGGCTGACGCTTGACAGACGCCTTTTCATTCCTCTATACTGCCTTTAGCGGAGAAAGAGAGCTTCTGGCTTTCTTTTTTATCGCTCAAAAGTTCGTTAACAACTTATGTCGAGTAATTGCAATTTTTTGCGGTCAATCCAATAGTTAATAGATCGTAAGTCTTCTTTTCTTCGCAAGGGGAAGAGGAGCAAATTGGGTTGAGGCAATCGGATTTGTGGTTTGTGTTCTTTTGGGTTCATTACAGCGGGAGGGTATTTTGATGAGAAGTCAATTTGATCGGTTTCTTGACTGTTTAGAGAGGGTAGGTTTGCTTCCGGAGGAAAAAGAGGAAGTGCTGGATAAAGTGCGTCATCTTTTTGAGCAAACAAGAGGAGGAGAGATAGAAAAATTATTTGAACTTTTGAGACAAAAATCTCTCGAGTTCAGAATTGAAGGGAAAAAAAGAGAAGAGGAAGCGTTGAGGAGAATGAGAATGTAAGTTCTTGACTGCCAACACGGACGTTGGCACCACAAATCCGATTGTCTCGCTCAACTTTTCGAAAGCGTTGTTTGTCGTTCCAAGATGCGCGACAAGATCGGTCTTCCGATCGCTTTCGAGACAGCATCTTTATTGAGAGTTTGATCCTGGCTCAGGATGAACGCTGGCGGCATGGATAAGGCATGCAAGTCGAGTGGGTTTAGACCCACGGCAAACGGGTTAGTAATGCGTAGGAATGTTCCTCAAAGTCGTGAATAATTTGTCGAAAGACAAGCTAATACACGATGTGCTCCACGGAGTAAAGTCCGCCTTTGGCGGACGCTTTGAGAGCAGCCTGCGTCCTATCAGCTAGTTGGTGGGGTAAAAGCCTACCAAGGCTCTGACGGGTAGGGGGTGTGAGAGCATGGCCCCCAACATTGGGACTGAGACACTGCCCAAACTCCTACGGGAGGCTGCAGTCGAGAATATTCGTCAATGCCCGAAAGGGTGAACGAGCGATGCCGCGTGCGGGATGAAGGCTTTCGGGTCGTAAACCGCTTTTTTCAGGGAAGAATTTCGATGACGGTACCTGGAGAATAAGAGGTTACTAACTCTGTGCCAGCAGTAGCGGTAATACAGAGACCTCAAGCGTTATCCGGATTTATTGGGCGTAAAGAGTGGGTAGGTGGTCGTGCTCGTCAGATGTCAAATCCTTCGACTCAATCGAAGAACTGCATTTGAAACGGCACGACTTGAGGCGGTGAGAGACCAGTGGAATTCACGGTGTAGTAGTGAAATGCGTTGATATCGTGAAGAACACCAAAGGCGAAGGCAGCTGGTTGGCGCCGATCTGACACTGAGCCACGAAAGCGTGGGGAGCGAATAGGATTAGATACCCTAGTAGTCCACGCCCTAAACGATGCACACTCGGTATGGGGGGAATCGACCCCCTCCGTGCCAAAGCTAACGCGTTAAGTGTGCCGCCTGGGAAGTACGAGCGCAAGCTTAAAACTCAAAGGAATAGACGGGGATCCGCACAAGTGGTGGAGCATGTGGTTTAATTCGATGATAACCGAGGAACCTCACCAGGGTTTGAAATTCGGCTGGAGATCTTAGAAATAAGAAGTCCTTCGAGGCCGCCGAACCAGGTGCTGCATGGTTGTCGTCAGCTCGTGCCGTAAGGTGTTCCGTTAAGTCGGGAAACGAGCGCAACCCCTGTTGCGTGTTACACGTATCACGCGAGACCGCCCCGCACCTTTTTTCTGAGCAACGTGAAGTGATGTTGTCCTTTGATACAACATTTCTTCATGACTGTTTACCGA
>JAYRSG010000025.1:0-3497 GCA_041920175.1 Candidatus Moraniibacteriota bacterium
ACCCGAAAATGGATTCAGGATGTCGACCTCTACTTTCACCAGCTTGACGAAGAGGAGTAGATGTGATAGAAAGGAGTGTCAAATAAATTTGACACTTTTTTCTTTTTGTGGCTTTTTATGGATGTATCACTCTCTCGGGGGGAATTTCAAAAGTATCGAATTTCTCTCACTCTCGTCCTCTTTTTGGGTTTTTTCGGCGCGGGAACGCCTCTTTTTGTCGGAGCATCAGAATGGTCTTTTGGCGAGAACGTTCTTGAATTTCAGGAGGACGGAGCGACTTCTGAAACGGCGGAGGCGGAGCCTCTTCGTATCTGTGAGGGAGAATTCGAGCCGCGTCCCGACGAATCGGAAGAAGAGTTTCAATTTCGAATGACACTTGAACGTCTGCTTCGAAACGAACCGATGGCGCCAATGGCGTCGCTCATCGCGAAGCGCGATCGCGAGACAGCGGCCTTCCTCGTGAGTATCGCCCGGAAGGAGAGTTCGTGGGGGAGACATGCCCCATCCAAAGACGGTATCGATTGCTTTAATTATTGGGGATTCAAGGGAGAGGGGAGCCGCGGTGTCGGGATGGGACACGCGTGTTTCGGGAGTCGCGAGGAAGCGGTTGAAACGGTGGGAAATCGTCTTGCGGTTTTGATTCACGAGAAAAAACTCAATTCTCCCGAGCGGCTCATCGTATGGAAATGCGGATCGAGTTGCGCGGGACATTCTCCCGAAAGTGTCGCCAAGTGGATTGCGGATGTGCGATTTATCTATGCGCGGATTCTTCCGAATGGATAGAATAGTGTTTGACTTCCCTTTCATTTTCGATAATACTGAAATTAAGGGAAAAAGCTTAGAGCGTGTTAAAAAAGTCCGCTTTTTCGGAAAAAATTATTTTTTTGCTTGTCTTCCACTCCGTTCGAAAGCCGCAATCCCGCAAGGCGGGACCCGAAAAAGCTCAGGAGATATTCTTGAATTTGAAGCTTTTTTAACACCTTCTTACACCTGCCTTCCGGCGGAGGGTTTTTCTTTGTACTGTCGGAATTTGCGTTCGAAGCGTATGAATATTTCCATCGTGGCGGAAAAATTATTTGATCTCTGGGGGTTTCCGGTGACGAATACGGTTCTTCTGACGCTACTCATCAGTGCGGGACTCATGATGTTCTCGGCGCTTTTTTTTAAGAAGCTTTCGCTTGTGCCGGGGAAATTTCAGTCGGCGGTCGAGGCGGTGTTTGAGGCGCTCTGGGGGCTCGTCATCGATGTCGCGGGAGACGCGCGGCTTGCGCGGAAATTTTTTCCGCTCATCGCGACCATATTTTTCTTCGTGCTCTTTTCGAATTGGATTGAGCTCATGCCGGGACTCGGGACCGTCGGCATTTCGCATGGGCATGAAATTATTCCATTCCTGCGAAGCGTGTCGGCGGATCTCAATATGACACTCGCGATTTCACTGATTGCGGTTTTCGCGGTACAGTTTATCGGGATCGCGACGATCGGCGTGGTGAAATACGGCAAGAAATTTCTTGTGAGTCCGATGCAAAAGCCCTACGGCGTCGGTACCTTTATGGGGATTTTGGAACTTATGAGCGAGGTGACGCGTATTATTTCTTTTTCCTTTCGACTCTTCGGCAATATCTTCGCGGGCGAGGTGCTCCTTATTGTCATTTTGAACCTTGTGCCGTATTTTGCGCCGATCCCGTTCCTCTTTCTCGAACTTTTCGTGGGTGTCGTGCAAGCGGTCGTGTTCTCCATACTAACACTGGTGTTTTTGAAAATGGCGACGCTCGAACCAGAGCATGCCCATTGAAACAGACAACAGACAACAGACAACAGACAACAGACAACAGACAACAGACAACAGACAACAGACAACAGACAACAGACAACAGACAACAGACAACAGACAACAGACAAAAACATTCCTTCGGGATGTTTCGGGATCTGCTAGCTGTTATTTGTTAACTGTTAACTGTTAACTGATACGTTCTATGGAAGAAGCAAAAGCGGCGGTGGAAGCGCTCGCGGGGAGCGCGGAGGGGGCGAAGTATCTGGGGGCGGCCTTGGCGATCGGGCTTGGTGCGATCGGACCGGGCGCGGGTATGGGATTTTTGTTCGGGAAGGTGCTCGAGGCGTTGGGACGAAATCCGGAGGCGGGGTCTAAATTGCAGATCCCGATGTTTTTGGGTATCGCCTTCACGGAAGCGATCGCGATCTACGCGCTCGTCGTCGCGCTTATCATTCTCTTTAGTTAATTATGGAGGTTTTGGCGAAGCTCGGCGTTGATTGGAAACTGCTTCTTGCTCAAGTGGTGAATTTTTTGATTCTCCTCTGGGTGTTGCGACGGTTTGCGTACAAGCCCATGCTCAAGTTTCTTGACGATCGGTCAAAGAAAATAGAAACGGGACTCCGTGATGCCAAGCTCGCGAGCGAGAAGCTGTCCGAGATGGAGAGGAAAGAGCGCGAGGTGCTTGAGGCGGCGAGAAAAGAATCCGGAGCGATCGTGGCGCGAGCCAAAGAGTCGGCGGAAAAAATGGGAGAAAAAATCATGACCGAGTCTCGCGAGGAGGCGGCGCGTATTTTGAACGAGACGCGGAAAAAGATAGAAAATGAACGCGAAAACCTCCGCGCGGAAATGAAACAGGAGCTCGCCGGACTTGTTCTCTTGGCGACCGAGAAAGTCTTGGGCGAAAAGATGAGAGACGCGAAGGATGAGAATATAGTCCGAGAAGCGGTGAAAAGGATGGGGAATGGAGAATAAAGAATGGAGAAAGGAGAATGAATGATAATCCACCAGTTGGCGGAAAAATGACAATTCGCCAGCTGGCGAACAAAATAATTTTTCAATTCAAAAATTCTGAAATTCTTTTATCATTTGTCACTTACCATTTGAAATTCAGTTCGGTTTTTTGATCCCTGTTGACTGTTTTCTGTTGTCTGAAGTCTATGCGTATCTCGCCGAGACAATATGCGGAGGGGTTGTATGAAGCGGTGAATCGTGCCGAGGTTTCGGTTCGACCGGCGGTGATTGATCGCTTTCTCGCGCTTGTGACACGCGACCGGCGGCGACGGGATATTCCCGCAATCTTCCGTCATGTCGAGCGGATCGCCGAGCGCGAATCGGGGGCGAAGCGAGTGGAAATCGTTTCTTCAAAAACGCTTTCGGAGGCATCGCTTCACGCGATAGAGCAAGAAGGAAAGAAAATTTTTCAAGAACAAAAAATTCTTTTCGAACAAAAAATTCAGCCGAAACTGTTTGGCGGCGCGATACTCCGTACGGAAAACGAAACGTTTGATGGGAGTATCGGCGGACGCCTCGGACAATTGAAACGATTCCTTGGGTGACAAATAACTAACGACGTACAACATCACAACTGATAAAAAATAGGAATAAAGAATAAGGAATAAAGAATTAGGCAGGGGAGGGACGAGAGCAAGTGCTTCATTCTTCATTCTTCATTCTTCATTCTTCATTCTTCATTCTTCATTCTTCATTCTTCATTCTTCATTCTTCA
>JAYRSG010000026.1:0-2053 GCA_041920175.1 Candidatus Moraniibacteriota bacterium
CACGCGCGTTAAATCTAGGGGGACTATATGTTATTCGGAAAATTTTTCAAAAGTATACGAAAGCGGTGTATGGCGGCGAGCTTTGTATTTCTCTTTGCGTTTCCGGCAAGCACCAGTTACCAGTTACGCGATTTCGGGTTTGGGTCGGGAGGGGAGGAGAATATGGGAGCGGGAATTTATAGTATGGACGCGATCACGGGAGAGACGAACGGGAACGCGCTTTCGAGTGATGATTTCAAAGTTGGTCCCGGGCTCATTTTTACACAACAAGCGAATGTCCCTCCGGCGCCCGCATTGACCAATCCTTCGAATTATTACAACAAGCTCCTCCTGGTGCTCGACGACGATATTGGTCACGGAGATAATCCGACGGATGCAAAGTTCGCGGTTGCGATTTCGCCGGACAATTGGGTGACGACGCTCTATGTGCAGAGCGATAATACTGTGGGCGCCTCTTTGGGGAGTGAGGACTATCAGACCTATGCCAATTGGGGAGGAGTGCCGGGGGAGCTCGTCATCGGGCTTCTCTCGAGCACGACCTACAAGGTAAAGGTGAAGGCGATGCAGGGAAAATTTACCGAGACGGGGTATGGACCGGAGGCATCGGCGGCGACGGTATCGCCGACGCTCTCTTTCGATATCGATGTCGCCGGGACGGACACGGAGACGGATCCGCCGTTTGCGGTCGCTTTCGGGAGCCTCGTGGTGAACACGGTGACGGACGGACCCGAGAAAATATGGGTGGACTTTGCGACCAATGGCGCGTCCGGCGGGAAGGTATACGTGTCGAGTGCGAATAGCGGGCTTTCAAGTGTTTCCGCGAGCGCTACGATTTCTTCGGCGACGGCGGATCTCGCGGTTGCGACGAGCGGGTATGGTGTGCAGGGATCATCGGTTACGCAAACCTCCGGCGGACCGCTCGCCTTCGTTGCGCCCTATAACGGCGCCGGGGCGAATGTTGGTCTCATTGATACGTCGCTTCGGGAAGTATTCGCGTCGAGCGCATCGATTGTCGGGGGGCGCGGATCATTTCTCCTCAAGGCGAAGTCTTCGTCTATCACGCCCGCCGCGAGCGATTATGCTGACCTCTTGACAGTCGTCGTTTCGGCGAGTTTTTGATATTTGTGTTTTTGTGTGATATACTGTAAGTGCGTTTTGAAAATAAAAAGTCTCGTATGCGTTTCTTCTCTCGAGCAGTTTCTCTTTTTAGAATTTTTTCACTCGTCGGCGTTCTGATGATTCCGTTTTTGTTTGTCGGGAATCGTGCCGAAGCGGCGAACTTTACCGAGGTGTATATTCGACTGGATCGTTTGTCTGATTCGACGACAACGGGCGGGACGGCGTGTGCGCGCCCCGCGACCGCGGGGACGGAAGCGGATGTGCAGATTGTGTTTCCGACGGTCGCGGGGACGGACTTTACGGTGAACTCAACTGCTTCCAACTGGACGGTGACGACTACAAACCTTCCGAATGGGACGACCGCTTGGGTGGATATCGCCACCGCGACGGGCGTGTCGGGAAAAACGGTGACCTTTCCATCGGGTGATCTCGTGGTGGGGACGACGTACTGTTTCAATTTTTCGGGGACGAATACGCTGACAACCGGCGCTTCCGGCAACAATCAAACCGGGACGGTGACAACGCGCACGGGCGCCGCGGCGACGATTGATACATCGGGATACGCGTTTTCGGTCATTAATGACGACCAGATTGTCGTCTCAGCGACGGTGCCATCAACGTTTTCATTCGCGCTCTCTGCGAATACCGATTCGATCGGAACACTCTCGACGACAACCGCGTCCTCGTCCGGCGTGACGGCGACGATGACGACCAATGCCGCGGGCGGATGGGTCGCGTGGGTGAAGAGTGCCAACGCCGCGCTCTCGTCAGTATCGGCCGGTACGTCGATTGCGACAGCCGGGAGCATTGATAATTCGCCGACCGATCTTGCGGGAACGACCGGCTATGTTCTGGACGTGGATATTACGACGGATGGTGGCGGCTCAGGGACAATTACGCAGGCGTCAAACTGGGGCGCGGAATATGCCGGCGC
>JAYRSG010000027.1:0-6336 GCA_041920175.1 Candidatus Moraniibacteriota bacterium
CACTAGCCTCTTCTATCGTCATTCCCGTGAAAACGGGAATCCAGTCACCATTTGCCGAATATAACCACTTTACGAAAAAAGTCTGTAATGTTCTTTCTGAAAGCTGGTGGAACCTGGATACCCGCCTTCGCGGGTATGACGGGCTAGGGGTGAGTTTCTATTTCAAGAAGTGTGTAAGGTAAATTATTGAGTCGGAATATATCGGGATATAACTCGATTTTTGAGTTTGGAGAGGGTTCGGAGAAAGGTTTCTCGTTTGAGGGAACTCTCGAATGTAACATCCATGCGCCGTATGTCGGTTTCAATCGGGAGGTCGATAGAGAATTCATAGGTGTCACCCGGAAGGGAAGCGAGCGCTTCGAGTGGGAGAGAGCATTCGAGTACGTAGGAAGAGAATGGCGAGAAACCTTCTTCTAAAATGCAGGATGAAGCGGTAGTGAGCGATTTTGAAGAAACGAGAATCGGGTGTCGATTGCCGAGCCAGGATCGAAGCAGTGCCTCTCCCTTGATTTCCCGTTTTTTTCCTTCTTCGATGAGAAAGTATCGACGCTCCTCGGTATCGAAAAAGACCGTGCCGTCAGGATGCGGGACCGAGAAGTCGACGAATTTTCCTTTTTGGACCAAACTTATTTCTTCGTCACTCGCGGGACGAACATCGTCCCAGGAAAATCCGAGCGAGAGAAAAATATCAATGCCGAGTATGGGACGCGGGGATTCGCCGTCCATCAAAAAAACACCGTCGCCCCAGGCAAGAAGAGAACCGCTCGGGTACCCCTTCCAATCGTCGGAGAGCGTTCGTGTTTCTCTGAAAGAGGTGTCTTTCGGAATCGCCCAACTCTCGGGAAAGCGGGCAAGAAAGGCTTCTCGACTCACAAAAGGGATGAGCTTCCCGTTTCTCCACTCATAAAACGTATCAAACGTATCATCGGAACGGATGAAGGAACCGCTTGGCGGATCAGTCTCCGAAAAATCAACCGCGCCGTCGTCGCGATTCTTGAGCAGTTCTTCGGAAGAAACGGGAAGGAAGGAAGTGGGATCGAGTCCGATCGATCGCACCGCCTCTTCCGAAGGGAAGCGTTTTCGCGTTCCGTTTGGAGCGATCTGGAAGAACGTGTTTCCAAATCGAAGAAGCGTTCCCTTTGGAAATCCGGCGGGATTTCCCTTCGGATAAAAAAATGCCTTTTGTGACCGACGGACGGAAACGGAGCCGCTCTCAATGGGAAGGGATTCGTCGCTCCCGGAGAGAAGCACTGAAACATCCGAAAAATCTCCGAAAGCGGACGCATCGATGAGAAGCGTTTCATTCGAACCGAGTCGACCGTCCCCGCGCATATCGCCCGTAGCTGTCCTCGGGTCTCGAAGTGTGTTTTTCTCCGCCTTTGAATTGTTGAAATTGAAGGTGAATGCTTGAGACGGAAAGAGGATGGAAAATGCAAAGACAAACATTCCGAAAAAAAAGACGCCCCAAAGGATGACGCGACCCGCGAGAAAGATACGATTCCAGGGTTGTGGCAGAAGGGTGGGGAACACTTTGGAGGACATATGACCATTGACAAGTGACAGGTGACAAAATTTCTTTAATTGCGGGGAAGAATGCGAAACACCATTCCATTGACGGTTTCGTTTTTTCTCACAGGGAGACGAGAGGGATCGGTCTCGCGAGAAAGAACGGAGGTGCGAAGCGAATAGGGAAAAGCGCTCTCGAGCGTAAATCGATTTTCGAACGACTCGCGATAACGCGTTTCGTCGCCGTTTCGCACAACAAGGTAGACGTTTTCAAAACGGAAAAGATTGACGCGTTCAAGATCACCAGGATTGAAAAAGTATATCGCGTTTCTGTCAAAAAGCGTACTCATGGGGTCAGCGATCATGGAGTAGCGGTCGCCGGATGCCATCTGATCAACGAGGACGAGATCGCGATCAGAGAATTTTTCTGAAAGCTTTTTGGCATCTTCAAGAAGATCGACATTTTCGGAAGAAAAAAAATTCGAAATGATCGAGGGAAAAGCCGGGAGAATAAGGAGGGATGAAAAGAATACCGAAAACCAGAGAGGACGGAAGAGGAGCTTCCCGGGATATTTTTCCGAGAATTTTTTTTGGAAATGTGACATACCGAAAACGGCGAGTATGATAGCGACCGGCCAGAGAGAAAAAGCGAAACGGCGAAGCATCCACGGATGATCGCCAGAAATATGCGGGCTTATCATATACAAAAAAGTCGGAAGAGCGAGAAAAAAAGGAATGAGCGCGAAAAATTTTTTCTTCATAAAAAGAAAGACGCCTCCCAAAAGAGCGAGTGCGAAAACGGAAATCATGCCATACGTCCAAAAAATTTCCGTATTTCGGAAGAGTGCGGAAAAAACCGGTATGCCGCTTGAAGCTGTTTGGGAAAGGGGGGATGAGTCGAGAAGGGCTTTGCCGACGGTGCGATAGAAGGGGAGACTGACAGAAAGACTTGTGGCAAAGAAGGCTCCGGAAAGAGCGAGAGAGGGAAGGGTCGCGGAGAGAACGCGTGTTTTCAGAAAGATTCGAGACTCTCTTTGAAAAAGAACAATGAGAAAAAACGCGATGAGAACAAAAAACCCTTCGATGCGCGTCAGGAAGAAAAAAATACTCCCGGAGACGGCGAGCCACCAAGAAAAAAGGGTTGGATTTCTCACAAAAGAAACGAGGTGAAACGAGATGAAGAGAAAAAGGAAAGTGGCAAGATTCTCGCTCAGAGTATTGTCCAGAATCCAGAGAAACGGGAAGGAGAGCGCGGCGACGAATATTCCTCCCACGGCAAACGGGAAGGGAAGGAATCGTCTGAGAAAAAGAAAGGTTGCCGAGAGAGAAAGAAAAAACGTACAGGCGTTGGCAAGGGAAAATCCCGCGAGACCGAAAAGCGAGACAAATGCCCCGAGCCAAACGATATACCCGAGAGGAAACTGTGTCGTGAGCGCGCCGTCTTTCGTATAAAAAAATCCGGGAACATTGAGCGCTTTTCCCTCGCCGTAGATATGAAAGAAATCTTTCGCGACAGACGGGGTGTTCGAGAGGAGTGAGTGGTCCGCCGCGAGTCGAATCGCCGCACCCGCATAGGACCCTTGGTCGCGCCCCGAAAAAACGGAAGGGGAGAGTGGAAACAAAAGCAATGCCATAAACGCAAAAAGAGCGATGCCGACTTGAAAAAACTCTTTCGATGGGCGAAGTTTCCAGAGAAAGATTATCAACCCGATTCCGTTTGCGACTGAAAGAACGATAATGACCGATTTTGTAAAAATTCCAAATACCGCAAGCAAGTACGAACCGAAAAGAAAAAAAACAAACGCGATCGAAAAACGATTGAAAATCGCCTGATCGTCGCCAAGGACCTCTCGCTCGATGCCGTTTCCGAATTTTTCCCTATCTGTCGAGTGCATACTCACATTATAGCCCGAGACTTCTCCGGAGGAAAGAAGAACGAGTCTGGACAAGTAGATTTCCCTATGATACATTCTCGGAGTCGTATCTTAACAATTCACCTAACATTCTGGGAGAAAACCTATGAAGAGATTGGAATGGATCTGGAACGAATTGGCTCCGCCTTTTTGCGCGGTTCTAATGATTGGAATTTCCCTCCTGGTAGGCTATTCCGTTGGAGGAATCTTTGGATTCGGGCAAACCGGAAGCTATTCCATGAGCTTTGTCTTCTTTCTTTTTCTTTGCTTTGTCCTTGTGGTAGTATCTCGTGAAAATATAACAGCGGAGATTGAGAAATGACAACTTTTGTTCGAGATGACCTTGTTGAGAGAAGCGATGGGAATGGCGCGACCGAAATCTGTACGCAGAGCTTTCGAATGAGCTATGAAGATGTCGGCTCTTGCTGTTGGTACAAAGAGGGTAATCACACAATATTTATTCCAGATGTTCTTTTTGAGAGTATTGAGAAGGAGAACGGAAAGACTCCGGAAGATCTCATTCAAAAGGCTTTCCATATCGTATGCGGCGGGCATATTGCTTGCAAAATTTCTTTGGTTCAGGGCGGGTACACTCTTTATGTTTCAAACAGGGAAGTCGCCCGAGAAATTGGACGAACTCTTGAAAAAGAGTTGTTTTACATCCCGATTCATGGGGGCACCGAGAGAAGAGGGAGCGGCAAGTGGGAGTGGCGAGATAAGAAGAACATCCTTTTCCTGGCCATATGTTTTTTCATCGCCTTTCTCGCGATTGGAATAATTTTTGAGTTTTTTTGATTTCCAATTCCAATGAAGTATGCCACTTCCCTTTCTAAAGCGAAAAAGAGGGAAGTGGCGTTTTTTGTCGGTTGCCTTTTTATAGTGTAAAGTGTAATTGTCTATTGCCCTTCAAGCAGAAGCGAGGTACGCGGTCATGTTCTTTCACAATCCTCATTCTCACCGGAAAACAATGGAAGCTATCGTCGGACTTTTCTTCTCATTTTTTGGCTTCAAAATAAAATTCAAGAAAAAAATCATTACGCCACAAGATTTGAATCTCACATCGCCGAAAGTGCTGAAAGTTCTTAAGCTCTTCTTTGATCGTCCGGGTCAATGGCTTTCACTTCTTATCATAGCGGGAATGGTAGATGTAAAGGCGGATGATACCCGCTCTATTCTCAATTATTTGAGAGACGAGAAACTCCTCCAAGAGCAGTCTCTCGGATTTTTTTTGATCATTTACGCTCTTGATGAAGGCGCTCGAGATCGGGTAGCGGAAATTCTTCTGCGACACGAAGGCAAGAAACTCCTCAATAACTCTACTCAATCATAATCATGATGATTGCAAAGATGATCGCAAAAACGACCGCAAAAACAGACCTCTGCAAAGGAGGTCTGTTCTTCTTTCTCTTTATGTCGCATAACTTACATTATGCGACAGTGCAGATTATGAAAGGGTTTCAAGAATTCCAAGTTGAAGCCGCGAACACTCGAACCACCCCCCTATCCCCACCTTGTAGCAAAGGAGGGATTGAAAACAAAGAATTTTTAAGCCAAAATATCATTAACGTTATTTCCGATTCGTCTCCAGAGCGAGAAGTCCCGGAAGCGAGTTGCCGCTCAAGAATTCGAGCATGGCGCCGCCACCCGTCGAAACGAAAGAAATTTTCCGGAACGCGCCCGCTTCTTCGAGCGCAATGATGGTCTCTCCCCCGCCAACCACCGAAAATGCGCCGCTCTCGAGAATCGATTCGAGCACCATCCTTGTTCCTGCCGCATATTCGGGATTCTCGAATTTTCCCAAAGGACCGTTCCAAACAACTGTTTTCGCCTTCAGAATTTCTTCACGAAAGCAAAGAAGTGTTTTTCGTCCGATATCCTGACGCTCCGATGCATAGTCTTTCGGCAAGAGTACCTTTTCCGAAAAAGCAATTTTTTGATCCTGCGCTTCACAGGCAACTTTTCCTCCGACCAAGACGCGATCGTATTTTTCCTCGAACATGCGAATAATCGGGAGTTTTGTCTCGATTTTGGCGCCCCCTACGATAGCGACCGCCGGGCGTATTGGAGATTCTCGGACCTCGGTGAGTCGTTTCACCTCCTCCAAAAGGTGGATTCCGGCGCAACTTGGCAAAAATTTCGTCACTCCCGTCACGCTTGCCTGATCTCGATGGCAGACACTAAAAGCCCCATTCACGAAGAGATCGAACGGTTCGGCGAGCGCTCGTGCGAATTCTTCATCATTCGCCTCGTCCCCCGCGTAGAAGCGGACATTTTCAAGAAGCACGACCTCGTCAGGCGCCATTTTTTCGAGGGCGCTTTTTATCTTTTCGCCGATACAATCATCCACAAAGAAAACTTTTCGCGCAAGAATTCGCTCAACGTCATCCACGATATGACGCACCGAAAAAGCGTCGCTCGGCTTCCCTTCAGGTCGCCCTAAATGCGTCACAAGCGCCACTTTCGCACCTTTCGAGAGGAGGTATTCGACGGTGTGTTTCGCCGCCTCAACCTTGTATTTCTCTCGTACATCCCGCCGCTCATTGAGTTCCACATTGAAATCCACCCGCAGGAGCACCTTCTTCCCCGCCACCTCCATATCTGAAACACTTCGAAGTGTCATACATTTTTTTTAACGGCTTATTGTCATATTTTTAATTTTACTCCGCCGGCTGGCGGATTCATTTTTCATCTTTCAGTGGTATCTCCCCATACCGAAAATAGCGATGATGGTGCCGAGCGTTGCGGTAATCACGGTAAAAATCCACGCGCGCATCACGACCTTGGGTTCGGGCCAGCCGAGCGCTTCAAAGTGATGGTGAATGGGAGCGGCGAGAAACACTTTTCGTTTGAAAAATTTCTTGCTGAAGAGCTGAATCGCGACACTCCCCGATTCGAGTACGTAGAGAAAGACAATGAC
>JAYRSG010000028.1:0-7132 GCA_041920175.1 Candidatus Moraniibacteriota bacterium
AAGATCAGAAAAAATCGCCCGGAGCGCTTCCTTGGGATCGAGTCCCATATCCCGAGCGAACCGGCTCGAAAACGTCACCCCGAAACTCACATCCTCGCGCGGCGGAGCTCCCGGAAGATTGAAGAATACAAAAAGAAGCGCGATGAGCGCGAGTAAAGAAAGCGCCACCCACAAAAATATTTTCACCACTCGCCTGAAAAATATTTTAATTGTTCCTTGCTCCTTATTCATTGCTCATTGTTCTTTGCTATTTGTTGACTGCTTTCTGCTAACTGCTCGCTACTGACTGCTTTCTGTTCAAAACAATGCGCTTCCACCCTTCGCCGCAAGCCACGCGCCAATCGAAATGAGAAAAAATGCGGCAATTTTCAGCACCCACCCGAAAGAAGAAATTCGTTCTTCAAATATGGCAGGGAACCTCTTTGAGAGAAGGAGCGCGAGAAGAAACGCGGCGGCAAATTGCACGCCAACGAGCGCCTGAACGATCGCAACCGATGCTTCCGCTTGATAGGTTGCAAAAACAATAAGAAGCGCGCCGATACCGCCTAAGCTTTTCCCGCCGATAAAAATCGTCCATGTCGGAAACTTTCCCGCTTCGCGCCGCCACGGAAAAAAAATCGTCCGCCACGAGTTTCGTATCGACGGCACTATTACATGAAGAGAAAACTCGATAATATCGCGTCGATACGATGGCACAAGAAGAAATGAAAGTCCCCCCAAGAAAACGCCAAACCGCGACCAAACGAGACCGCTCACAAAATTCGCGCCGGATCCCTCGCCAAGTTTAAGGAGAAAATAAAAGAGCGCGAGAAACGCGCCCGAGAGAAGCGAGAGCCCGACATTTTTTCGAGAATATGTTTCCCCTTCCGGACCGGATACGGAAAGAAACGCCGCTCCACCGAGAAGAAGGGAGAACGCGAGAAGTCCCATCGTCGGAATTTCCCCCGAAAGAACACTTCGAACAATCGAGGGAATGATCGATATGAGTGCCGCGAAAATTCCTACCAGCGGCAAAATCTTCGATACTTCTCCAATTTGAAATGCTCGATAGAGAAAAAGGAGGCTCCATGAAAAAAATATTCCGGAGAGAAAAAAAACGGCAAGAATCCAAAGCGAAAGAAACGAGAGCCCGAACGGCGCGAGCCCGAAAGAAACGAGACTGAAGATCGTGAGAAAAAAAATATATGCCGCCGGCTTTTCTATTCGGTCGGACACGAGAAATTTATCAACAACGCTTGAAAGCGCCGTCGCGAAATATCCTCCAATCGCCGCAAAAATCCAAAACATAGAAAAAATACATTTCTCCCAAGAAACACTTTTCATTATAGCGCGATTCGAGAAAAGCAACACGAAAAGAAAAAATCAGAAAACAAAAAAAACGGCCTGCCAAAACTTAAGAGCAGACCGTTCAAACAAAAGATAATGAATCAGAAGGAACTCATATCGAGCCGTCCGCCGGTAACACATTTCCCAAGAAGCGAATCAGTCGGCATTGCCATCCCAAGAATCGCGTTCTTGATCTCTTCCGCCGAAGCGTTCGGATTTTGCGCGGCATAGAGAGCTATCGCGCCGGTGACATGAGGCGCCGCCATCGATGTGCCACTGTAACTCGCATAACCCGAACTGATCGTCGATTTCTTCTTGTCGGTACGGGTCAGTATCGGTACCGTTGAAAAAATATCCGAGCCCGGCGCCGCAAGATCGACCGAGACGGCACCGTAATTGGACCATGTCGATATCGCACCCGTATTCGTAATCGAAGCAACCGCAATAATGTTCGCATTATTGAAACTCGACGGATAGTAGGGCGTTACGTCATTGTCGTCGCCGATGCCGTCACTGCCGCCGTTCCCCGCCGCCGCGACAAAGAGAATGCCCGCCGCGTTAGCCCGCTCGATGGCGTTCCGAAGCGCCTGAGAATAACCGGAACCGCCCCAGGAATTATTGGTCGCGACCAACTTTAGCCCGTGACGAACCTTGAGATCGGTCATATAATCGACCGCCTTGATGGCATTCACCAAACTGCCGCCATCCTCTCCCAGAAATTTAGCGACAATCAGTTTCACCTTCCAGCACACTCCGGCAACTCCTTCACCATTGCCACCGACACCGCCGATCGTCCCCGCGACGTGAGTACCGTGATTGTCGTCAATACCGTCGAAAACGATATTGTTATTCCTCACAAAGTTCCATCCATGGAAGTCATCCACGTAACCATTGCCGTCATCGTCTCGGCGGTTCCGAGGAATCTCACCAGGATTCGTACCGATATTGGCGGCAAGATCCTTATGGGGGTACCTTCCTTCGTCGATAATACCGACATAGACATCGCCACAGTCGGTTATCCCCTTTTCCCATGCCTCACCGGCTTGACTGCCGTATGGATTGGCGGGAGAAGTGGCATCGCCATACATTCCCCATAGGGAACCATCGACGTAATAGGGATCATTTGAAATCTCGCTGTGACGGTATATCCAGTTTGGCTCAACAAATCGAACCACATCGTCCGTTTCGAGACCGCGAATCGCCTCGGCAACCGTCCGTCCGGGCGGGAGGCGCAACAACTCGAGATCGCCACCACCGTCTTTGCGTCGATGTTCGCTCACGACAGTTTCTCGTCGTTCAGAGCGAATCCGATCGCGAGTGACATTTTTTTGAAGCTCCGTCGCCCCCGGAACAAACTGAACTAACACTTCGTCGGACACATGCCGGACCCGTTCGAGTGCGGCAAGCGCTTCATCCGAACGACCCTGAGCAAAAACGCCCGGCGGCGCAATCGCAACGACCAACATCAAGGTCGCAAAAACCCGTACAGCCCCGTATATATTCATTTACATTCTCTCCTCGTGAGCCAAAGTAAGAAAAGAAATTAACAATCGCATTCCATTGTTTTGTTAAAGAAAAAGAACACCGGAACAATACCAGCGACCAAAGAGAATGTTTTCCCTTCGGTCGAGGAACTGCTCCAAAGAAAAATTTTCACAAACTCCGAAAGTTGCTCATTCTACCGTTTGCTCCACTGAGGAGCGCGGCGAGCCTTGTTAAGACCGGGTTTCTTGCGCTCCACCTTGCGGGAATCACGCGAGAGAAATTTTCCGGATTTAAGAAGCGGACGGTGTTCAGTATTTGCCGAAACGAGCGCTCGCGCGAGTCCCAATCCAGCAGCCGATGCTTGCCCCATGGGACCCCCACCTCGGACATGGACAGAGATGCGAAATTTATTCTCGAGTCCGATCGTCCGAATCGGTTCAAGGAAAAGACCCTGCAATCGAAGCGTCGGAAAATACTCTTTCCCCTTCTTGCTGTTTACCGTAACCTCGCTCTCGCCCTCTTTTGCATCCTCAAAAATACGCACGATAGCAACCGCCGTTTTTCGTCGTCCAACGCCCGAGAAATATTTCTCCGGTACCTTGACTTCGACGATCGGCTCCTTCGGTTTCTTCTCGGCATCTTTCGACCCCTTCGGTTCCTTGGTCTCTTTATTCACCTTTGGTTCCTTGGAATCCGGGATCGCGTCTTTTTTCATTTCTTTCTTGATTGCCATAGAAATTCTCAAAACATTGTTCGTAAATTACTCGATCGACTCATCAATCGCATGCGTATGTTCGGCATTTTTATAGAGAAGGAGTCGCGTCATCATACGGTCGCGAAGTTTGTTCTTGGGAAGCATGCCATAGACAGCCATTTCGATCACTTTCCGGGAATCTTTCTGTATCTGATCTTTGAGAGAAATCGACGTAATGCCGCCCGGGTACCCGCTAAAACGATGATACATTTTTTGCGTAAGCTTCCTCCCCGTCGCAACGATACCGTCCGTATTGGTCACCACCACAAAGTCACCGCCGTCAATGTGCGGCGCGAAATCCACCTTGCGCTTCCCCGAAAGAACCGTCGCAACACGCGTTGCCAAACGTCCCAGGATTTTCCCCTGCGCATCCATCAAAAAATGTTTTCGGTTCAATGATTTCATACGTCTCAATCAACAAATTCAAGCATCGCCACTTTGGCGCCGTCACTCTTCCGCGGAGGAAGTTTCACGACGCGCGTAAATCCGCTCGTACGCACACCGAACTTTTTGAGGAAATCGGCATCGGAAAAATATTCAAACGCTTTTTCCGACACTCGTCGTCGAAGGAGACGGAACGCCGATATCTTCCGATCAGGAATCTCCACACCCTTCTTGGCGATATTCACCAAACGATCGATTCGAGACTTAATCTCTTTCGCCCGTGCCTCCGTCGTGCAGATACGCCCGTGAATCACCAAACCCTCGACCAGACTCTTTACGAGCGCTCGCCGCTGATTTCGATTCCGTTCAAGTTTTCGCCCCGATGTTCGATGATGCATACGTCAACACCCTCATTCGAAAAATTATTCAGTCACCCGAAAAGAAAGACCCGCTTCCGAAAGCGCTTTTTTCACCTCTTCAAACCCTTTTTCCCCCATACCGGAAAATCCACGAACTTCCCCTTCGGAAAGCGCCGCGATGTCCGCAAGGCTCTTCACTTCGTAAGCGTCGAGCACTTTTTGAGTTCGCGTCGAAAATACGCCGTCAAGCAAATTTTCCGATATCTCGGATCCGATTGAAACCGCTGCTTCGCCGAGAAGCGCCGAGAACTGTCCGATCAGAATAGATACTGCTCGACGAAAGGCCTCTTCGGGCGTGATACTGCCATCCGTCAAAACCTCAAGCGTAATACGATCAAAATCGGTCCGCTTCCCGACCCGCATATTTTCAACCGTGTAATTGACACGCTCGATCGGCGTATAGATCGCATCAACCGCGATAACACCGATTTCTTTCTCTTTGCGATCCCGATGCTCGACCGGCACATAGCCAAGACCGCGCTCGATCGTGAGTTCCATCTCGAGCTCCGCCTTCTTATCGGTCAGCGTCGCAATTACTTGGTCTCCATTCACCACTTCGAGCGAGGATGGCACATGGATTTTTTCCGCATGCACTTCTCCCTCACCCTTCGCCTTGAGCGTCGCCTTGACCGGTTCATCTCCAAAAAAACGGAACCGAACCTTCTTCAAATTCAAAATGATTTTCACCATATCTTCAAGAACGCCGGGAAGCGTCGAAAATTCATGGGAAATATGCTTGACCTTCACCGAAGTAATCGCCGCGCCGTCGAGCGACGAAAGAAGTGTCCGTCGAATCGCGTTCCCGAGAGTCGCCCCATATCCCGGATAACATCCGTCGATTTCAAACTTTCCAAAATGTTCTCCGAGCGCCGTATATTTCGGCTCCTGCGGAAGAGATATCGTTTGCATACCGGTTATGCGTAAAAAAATAAAGAAAAGGAGAGATTATTTGGAATAGTATTCAACCACCGCCTGCGGATCCACGTGAATTCCGATATCGGTCCGAGTTGGTTTTCCGACAACTTTTCCGGTAAAAAGCGCCCCGTCGAGTTCGAGCCATCGCGGCACGTCTTTCTTATTGGCGATTTCTATTTTCTTGTTGGTAAAATATTCTTTTTCGGTCTTGGTGGGTGCAAGCGAAATCACGTCGCCGACTTTGACTTCCGCGGACGGAACCGACAAGGGTTTTCCATTGACGCGAAACGCCCGATGCGAAACGAGCTGACGCGCAAGCGCGCGCGACGAGGCGAATCCCAAGCGATAGACGACACTGTCGAGCCGCATTTCAAGACGAGCGAGCAAGAGATCCCCGGCGACACCCTTCCGACGACTCACGTCTTCGTAGTGTTTCCGGAACTGCCGCTCCAGAATACCGTAAATTCGCTTGATGCGCTGTTTCATGGCGAGCTGTTTTCCATACTCGCTCTGCCCGCGAGACACCGTTTTCCCGTGCATACCAGGCGCATACGCTTTTCGAATCATGGCGCATTTCGGAGAAAAACAACGTTCCCCTTTCAAAAAGAGTTTCTCCCCCGCTCGTCGGCACAATTTACATTTGTCGAAATTTCTCGCCATACACAGAAAATCAATAAAAAGAAAGGTTCTAAACGCGACGAGCCTTACGCGGACGGCACCCTCCATGGGCGACGGGGGTGATATCGCGAATCGAGAGGAGCGAAAGCCCGTTGTTGGCAAGCGCCCGTATCGCCGCCTCGCGACCGCTTCCGACGCCCTTTACGAGAACTTCCACTTCTTGAAGCCCGTATTTTCTCGATTTTTCCACCACTTCGCCGACCACCTGCGTCGCCGCATAGGGAGTCGACTTCTTGGCACCCTTGAATCCCAGGTGCCCTGAACTCGACCATGCCAAAGTCGCACCATTCACATCCGCAAGCGTCACAATCGTATTGTTGTAACTGCACTGAATATTGGCGCGCCCTCGCACGACCTGATGCTTCCACTTTTTCTTCTTTTTCGCGGTTGCGCCCGCCGTTTCCGTTTCAGCAACTTTACCGGATATTTCCGTTTCGGAAATATCCGCCTTTGTCGCCCCTTTCGTTTGCGCGGTCTCTTCGGTTGCAACCTTCTTCTTCGTTTTTTCCTTTTCTTCCACCATAATTTCAAATAGAAAAAGAGAGAATATCTACAAAGCCCCTCGTTCCTTACATCCAAAACATCGTTTTCATTTTATGTCTTTTCCGCCGCCTTGCGCCGACCGCTTCCCATAGTTTTTCGGACATTGCCTCGAATCGTGCGCGTATTGGTTTTGGTCCGCTGACCGCGAACAGGAAGACCCTTTTGATGTCTCGTACCACGATAGCAGCCGATTTCCTTAAGGCGTTTCACATTCATTTTGACCGCGTGCCGAAGTTCGCCTTCGACGCGATATTTTTTTTCGATGGCGTCTCGCAAACGATTGGCATCTTCGATCGGAAGATTCTTAGATCGGATATCGGGAGAAATCGAAAGTTCTCGGAGGATTTTCCGACTCGTCGTCACGCCGATGCCATAAATATAAGTTAGCGCGATTTCAATGCGCTTCTCATCGGGAATGTTGATACCGGCAATACGAACCATAACGATGAAAACAATTAATCGTTGACAATTGACATTTGACAGTAAGCAATCGACCTTCGTCACTCGCCACATGTCACGTGTCAATTGTCACATGTCAAACGTTCGGAGCTTACCCTTGTCTTTGCTTGTGTTTTTTTACGGAACAAATCACATAGAGCTTGCTCCTTCGTTTCACCACTTTGCAGTG
>JAYRSG010000029.1:0-4182 GCA_041920175.1 Candidatus Moraniibacteriota bacterium
AAACGAAGAAAAAATCACGGCACTCATCGCTTTCAACAAGGACGACGACTATAAATACCTCTTTATGGCGACGGAACAGGGGACGATCAAAAAATGCAAACTCGAAGAATTCGAAAACGTGCGTCGAAGCGGACTTCTCGCGATAAATCTTGAGAAGGGTGATATGTTAGGCTGGGTTGCGCCGACAACCGGTTCCGATCATATCGTCTTTACGACGAGCGAAGGTCAGGCAATCCGCTTCAAAGAAAGCGATGTGCGTCCGATGGGACGGGGCGCCGGAGGAGTGCGCGGCATACGGCTCGCCGCTTCCGATACCGTCGTTGGGATGAATGTCGTTCGTTCGGAAGGGAAAGACCTCGAACTCATCATTCTTTCGGCAAACGGCTTCGGCAAGCGCACTGATCTCAAGCACTACAAACTCCAACACCGAGGCGGGTCCGGGATGAAGACTGCCAAAGTGACCCCCAAAATCGGAAAACTCGTTGGTGCACAGGTTATCCACAAAGACGACCTCACCGAATGTGACCTCATGGCGACGTCCAAGAAGGGAACCATCATCCGCATGCCCTTGAAGAGTGTCCCTCTCCTCTCCCGCGTCACCCAAGGCGTCCGCGTCATGCGCCCGCAATCCGGCGACGCCGTCGCCTCGTTTACGGTGTTGTAGGTTTGCACGAAAAAACTTTCCATGCTAGGGTTTTTGTACAAATCTATTGAATACACGGGCATGAATTGGTCACGCTACAAGCAAAAAAAGCACTATGATACACACCTTTAAGAAAATCAAGGGCCTTTTTATAAAGCCACGCCTTTCTCCGGAAGCGTTTGAGGCGTATTTTCATCGTTTGCCGGAAAGTATTCATGTCGACTGGAAGCGTGATGGGAACATGATTATCGGAAAAGTTGTTTCAGATGGAAAGGAATTTTCGACACAGGGAAGAAGTCCGGAGGAGTTTATCGAAATGGTCAATGACGCCTTGTATACCGTATACGACATCCCCTTTGACTACATTGACGCCATAAACGCATCAAAGGCATTTTCTCCAAAAGGCGCGGCGCTCCAAGACCTCTTCAATGGGAAGGTTTCTCAATCAAGTCTTCTGCTTCCCAAAACGAAAGTTCGACTGGCATGATGGCTGTTTCAGAAATTCAGAAAATGATATGGGTATCGGTGGCGACATAAAAACGAAAAAATTTCTCAAGATAGTCCAAAGAATAGCCGCGCAAGCGGCTATTGAAATAAAGCCGGGTGGTCGGCACAACTACAAAGTGCTCTGCATTCACACGGGCAACTCCTATCCGTTGCCCGCCAATCACCCCACTATCAACAAGTATATCGTCAAATCCTTCGGAAAATGGCTGGAGGAAAACAAAGTATGCTCTTTTGAAGAGTTCGAAAAACAGTGTCGATCAATATAGCCTCCCCCAAGGCGTCCGCGTCATGCGCCCACAATCCGGCGACGCCGTCGCCTCGTTTACGGTGCTGTGGGTTGACAGGAATACGAAGAGATGCTATATTCCAGTGTCCAGAACCTTGGACAGAGTTTTTTTCAATCACCTGAAAAGTTTGTGGAGAGAAGAAATGAAAATGAGATGCGCTTCAGTTCCCGGAGCTAAAAGTGGCTCACCTCATGCAATAATTGAGGTAGAAGTATCAGAAGATGTTTATAGAATCAATTCTTCCCTCTGTACACAGAGAGAAGCGAAAGCTGGGTGCTTTGAAGAGCTACTCGACAAGAATCTTCGGATCATCTTAACAGAGGAGGCGCATTACAACAGGAATCCCGAATATGTTATGGTGACTCCGATAAATGTTGATTTTGTGCTCTTTTATGGTATCAAGAAACAGTTTCTGCTGAAGGTGTAGCTTCATGAAAATATACATCAATCCGGAAGCTGAATTCTTGGGTCAAATCAGTGCAGTAGTAAGGGATGAAGACGGAAAATTTTTGGGATGTACAAAGCTACAGAACATCCCAAAAGGAGCAACGGAAGCGGAAATCGATGAGATGAAAAGGATGGCATTGGCTACTGCAAAAAACTTTGATTTCATTGAATAACCGCCCTATGAATCAAATAAAACCAAGCGTCCGCGCTTGGTTTTTCATTTGCGTAAAAAATACTTGTATGATAGGCTTTTGTCATAATTCACTAGGGGACGAGCCCGGATTGGTCCCGCCGAGGCGGGACGAGTCCGACGCCGTACAAGAACGCTATGTTGACGACGAAGCAGAAAGCGAAAGCAACCAAGGAAGTGAAGCGGCATGACAAAGATACCGGATCGCCCGAGTATCAGATCGCGATGTTTACCGAGCGGATCAAGAAATTGACCGATCACCTGAAGAAGAACAAGAAAGATTTTCACTCCCGCCGCGGTCTCCTCAAAATGGTCTCGAAGCGGAAGCGCCTGATGGGCTATCTCCAGAAAACCGACGAAAAAGCCGCCAAAGCGCTTGCAAAGAAGTTGAAGCTCGCGTAATTTCCCCATCCCCGCTCATCCGGCGGGGTTTCGGTTTGTTTCGTACAAAAAAAGATGCTGGATCTCTCGAAACACGAAAGCGCCAAACAACCAAATAACCAAACCACCAATTCTATGGCCAAATTCAAAGAACAGCGCGTCGGGATGCTCGTTGACGTGCAGAATATGTATTACAGCGCGCGCATCCTCTTTAGCAAGAAGGTGAGTTTCAAGAACGTCCTCCTCGCGGGAACGGCGGATCGGAAGCTCATCCGCGCGATCGCCTACGGCATCAAGACCGTCGAGGGGATGGAGGAGAAGTTTTTCGAAGCACTCGAAAAGTCCGGCTTCGAGGTGAAGACTAAGGATCTCCAAATTTTCCCCGACGGCTCCAAAAAGGGCGACTGGGACGTGGGTATTGCGATGGATGCCGTCAAAATGGCCAGGAATCTCGATGTCATCATCCTGGTTTCCGGTGACGGCGACTATATCCCACTCGTCGAATATATTCAATCAACGACCGGTTGTCGCGTCGAAGGCATGGCGTTCAAAGAATCCGCAAGCTCCAAATTAATCGAACAACTCGACGATTTCATCAATTTGTCAGAAGACAAGAAGTTGTTTTTGATATAGGTTTTTCCCACTGCGTCATTCCCGCGGAGGCGGGAATCCAGGTTCCACCAGCCCTCAGAAAGTACGCTACAAGTTTTGTTCGCAGGGACGTTATGCTTGGCAAGTGGTGACTGGATTCCCGATTTCTCGGGAATGACGAACAAGGAAAAGGGTTCTATTTTTTAGAAAACGAGTACTTTTGAAAGAGGTCTAATACTTAAAAGCCCCTGATTCTATCAGAGGCTTTTTCGTATAAATCCAAGACAATTCGAATTGACACTGGAAAAAACTCGTATTACACTGCCCAAGCTTTGAAATTTCCTTTCCTATGCTTTCCGAAGAACTGCTTACCCTCTTCATTCTCCTCACAAGTGGAGCTGCCATTTCGATGGCGGTTGATTTGGCGCTCGGTATCCGGTGGCAGCGATTCAAAGCCTGGAAATGGCTCGTCCATATCACCACCCTCATCCTCTACGGCGCCTTCATCGCCGCGTATATGATTTTCCGTTGACACTCTTTCCAAAACACCATACACTCTCATTGAGACTATCGTTTTGTTATTTTTTAATATTGCCCAAAAGAAAGCCCTAAACACAGAAGAGCCTCCAAGTGTTACTTGGAAATTCCTCCGTGTGTATCGGCTTTTCGAGGGCAGAATACCTCCTATGCAACAGGAGAAAAAGTGGTCCCTCCAGATCGGGGGACGAGTCCTCGAGCTCTCGACCGGACTCTTGGCAGGGCAGGCAAATGGCGCCGTCAGGGCGCAATACGGCGATACGGTCGTCTTGGCAACTGCGGTCATCGGCAAGAATCCCTCGAATATCTCGGGGTACTTTCCGCTTCTCGTCGATTACGAAGAGCGGTATTATGCGGCGGGGAAAATCAAGGGCTCGCGCTTCATCAAGCGCGAAGGTCGCCCGTCGGACGACGCCGTCCTCACCGGGCGCGCCGTCGACCGCACGATTCGCCCGCTCTTCACTCCGCGGATGCGCAATGACGTGCAAGTCGTTGTGACGACGCTTTCGTTTGACAATGAAAATGATCCCGATACCATCAGCATGATCGCCGCCTCCGCCGCGCTCGCGCTCTCCGATATTCCGTGGAATGGACCGATC